>PNNE01000336.1 GCA_013824055.1 Rhodobacter sp.
GGACGGCACCGTGGCGATCCTGGACTGGATGGCCTTCAACGGCGAGCGGATGACGCATTGCCTGGTGGGCGAGCCGACCTGCCCGCATGAAATGGGCGACATGATGAAGATCGGTCGCCGCGGCTCGTTGACCTGCGACATCACGGTGGAAGGCGTGCAGGGGCACTCGGCCTATCCGCACCGGGCCAAGAACCCGTTGTCCGCGATGGTCAAGCTGCTTGCCCGCCTGGACGCCGAGCCGCTGGACCGGGGCACAGCGCATTTCGACCCCTCGACGCTGGCGATCACCACGATCGATTGCGGCAACCCCGCGGGCAACGTGATTCCGGCGCGGGCCACGGCACGGATCAACATCCGCTTCAACGACACCCATTCGGGGGACACCCTGTCCTCCTGGCTGCGGAGCGAGGCGGCGTCGGTGGCCGAGGCGACGAAGACCGAGATCGCGCTGAGGATTTCGGTCTCGGGCGAGGCCTTCGTGACCCCGCCGGGAGAGCTTTCGGCACTGGTGGCCAGGGCGGTGGCGGTCGAGACCGGGCGAAAGCCCGTTGCCTCGACCAGCGGAGGGACCTCGGACGCGCGCTTTGTCAAGGAGCACTGCCCGGTGGTGGAGTTCGGGCTGGTGGGCAAGACCATGCACCAGGTCGATGAACGGGTGGCGGTCGACCAGATCGACCAGCTGAAGGCGATCTACGGCCGCATCCTGCGCGAGTATTTCGCCTGATGCGCCCCGGCTGCTTCAGGATCACGGTCACCCGCGACATCGCCACCTGCCAGCAGCTGCGCCGGGTCGTGTTCATCCAGGAACAGGGCGTCAGCGAAGCGGACGAGGTGGATGGGCTGGACGACACCGCCATTCATCTCCTGGCGTGGGACGGCGACGCGCCGGTCGGGACAGCGCGGCTCTTGCTGAAGGGCAGCCTGGGCAAGATCGGTCGGGTCTGCGTTCTGCCCAAGGCTCGGGGTACGGGGCTGGGCGCCGAACTGATCCGCGCGGCGCTGGACGTGCTGCGGCAACAGCCGGGGGTTACCGAGGCCTATCTGGGGTCGCAGTCGCATGCGACGGGGTTCTACGAGAAACTGGGATTTGCGCTGGAAGGCGAAGAGTTCCTGGACGCCGGCATCCCGCACCGCCACATGCGCCGCGCCCTTTGACCGGCGGTTTTCTGGCGGAGCGCTGACGCGCAAGTCTCTTGTCTCGTCGTCGGGCTGCGCCTCCTCCTCGGACATGCGCGCCGCGCGGGGATATTTGTCACCAGGTGAAAGGGTTGCCCGGGTAGTCTTGCGCCGACCGGCGTGCTAGGTCTGGGGCATGAAACCATTGCCTTCGAAAGATGAAATCCGTCAGTGGATTTCCCAGAACCCCGGCCTCTCGGCCAAGCGCGACATTGCCAAGGCCTTCGGGATCAAGGGCGATGCGCGCATCGAGCTGAAGGCGCTTCTGCGCGAGCTGGAAAGCGAGGGGGTGGTCGAGAAGTCTTCGCGCCGCTTCCACGAGCCAGGCGTGCTGCCTCCGGTGGCGGTCTTGCAGGTGCTGCCGCCGGATGCGGCGGGGGATCTTTATGCCAGGCCGCTGGAAGAGGGCGTGGAGGAGGGGCCGCGCATCCTGATCATGCCGAAGAAGGGCGACCCGGCCCTGGGTGCCGGGGACCGGATTCTGGCGCGGCTGGCCAGGGTGGAGGCCGAGGATCGCGACTACGAGGCGCGGTTGATCCGGCGGCTGGGGTCCAATCCCCGGAAGGTGCTGGGGGTGTTCCGTGTCGGCTCGCAAGGCGGGCGGATCGTGCCGATCGAGAAGGGCGACGACAAGGAATGGCGCGTCTCGGCCGACATGACGATGGGCGCCAGGGACGGTGAGCTGGTCGAGGCCGAGGCGGTGGGGGCCCGGAAGCTGGGCCTTCCGGCAGCGCAGATCATCGCGCGGCTGGGTGATCCGGCAGGGCCAAGGGCGGCAAGCCTGATCGCCATCCACCAGCACGGCATCCCTGACGTATTCCCGGACGCGGTCATCGCCGAGGCGGATCGTGCCGGACCCGTCGGCCTGGCCGGTCGCGAGGACCTGCGCGACCTGCCGCTGGTGACGATCGACCCGGTGGACGCGCGGGACCGGGACGATGCGGTCTATGCCGAGGCGGACAGCGATCCGGGCAATATCGGCGGCTTCGTGATCTGGGTCGCGATTGCCGATGTGGCGCATTTCGTGACGCCCGGCAGCGCGCTGGACCGCGAGGCGCGCAGGCGCGGCAATTCGACCTACTTCCCCGACCGCGTCGTGCCGATGCTGCCGGACATCCTGTCGGGCGACCTGTGCAGCTTGCACGAAGGCGTGGACCGCGCCTGTCTTGTCGTCCGCATGGTGATCGACGCGGGCGGGCACAAGCGCGGCCATCGCTTCTTGCGGGGGATGATGCGGTCGGTCGCGTCCCTGCATTACGCGCAGGTGCAGGCGGCGGTGGACGGCCAGCCGGACGACAGGACCGCGCCGCTGGTGGACCCCGTGCTGAAGCCGCTTTACGCCGCCTACGGCGCACTGAAGCGGGCGCGCGAGCTGCGCCAGCCGCTGGACCTGGAGCTGCCGGAGCGGAAGATCGAGCTTGACGATGAGGGCCGTGTCCTGTCGGTCGCGTTCAAGGAACGGCTGGATGCGCACAAGCTGATCGAAGAGTTCATGATCCTTGCCAATGTCGCGGCGGCCGAAGAGCTGATCCGGCTGAAGCGGCCCCTGCTGTTCCGGGTGCATGAGGAACCATCGCCGCTGAAGCTGGAGGGGTTGCGCGAGGTGGCCGAGGGCGCAGGCATGACCCTGGCCAAGGGGCAGGTCCTGCAGACGCGGCACCTGAACCGGCTGCTGGCCCAGGCCCAGGGGACAGAGTTCGACGAGCTGATCAACCTGTCCACCCTGCGGTCGATGACCCAGGCCTACTACCACCCGGAAAACTTCGGGCATTTCGGGTTGGCCTTGCAGAACTATGCGCATTTCACCAGCCCGATCCGGCGCTATTCCGACCTGATCGTCCACCGCGCCCTGATCTCGGGGCATGGGTGGGGCAAGGACGGCTTGTCGGTCTGGGACATGGAGAACCTGGAAGAGACCGGCAAGCTGATCTCGGAAGCCGAGCGGCGCAGCATGGCGGCCGAGCGGGATACCAACGACCGCTATCTGGCCGCCTACCTGGTCGACCGTGTCGGGGCAGAGTTCGCGGGGCGGATATCCGGCGTGCAGCGGTTCGGCGTCTTTGTCCGGCTGGACGAAACCGGCGCGGATGGGCTGATTCCGGTGCGCGCCCTGGGGCGGGAGTATTTCAACTATGACGAGGGCAGCCAGACTCTGATGGGCTCCGAGACCGGGCTGGTGCTGGGGATCGGGCAGAAGGTCACGGTACGGCTGGCCGAGGCGGTTCCGGTGACGGGCGGGCTGATCCTGGACCTGATCGCAGTGGAGGGCGCGACGGTGCGGCCCTCTCGGCGGTCAGGCGGCAAGTATCATCCGAGGAAGCCTGCGCAGGCGGCGGCGAAACGGCGACTGGTGCGCAAGCGGCGATGACGGGCGGGGAAAGCTGGGGCGGGGCAAGCTGGGGCGGGGCAATGAAGGGCGGGGCAAGACTTTTCGAAAAGTCTTGCAAAATCCTTCGCAGTATCCTGGTCGCGCCAGGACTGGCCGTGGCGCTTGGTTTCGGGGCGGGGCAGGCGCAGACGATCCTGCCCGATCCGCTGGCGGGGGTGGAGGAAGCGATGGGCTCTCAGGCCGGGTTGGACGCTTGGGTTCAGGGCTTCAGGTCCCGCGCGCTGGAGGCGGGTGTGTCGCCCGCCACTTTCGACGCAGCGATGCGGGGGGTGGAATTCAACCCCAAGGTCGTGGAGCGCGACCGGAACCAGAACGAGTTTTCCAAGACGATCTGGGATTACCTGGACACTGCCGTGTCCGAGGACCGGGTGGCCTTGGGGCTGAAGGCCATCGAGAGGAACCGGGCGCTGCTGGAGCGGGTCGAGGCCGAGTATGGCGTCGAGGGTGAGGTCCTGGCCGCCATCTGGGGGCTGGAGAGCGCCTATGGGACCTATCGCGGCGACCTGCCGGTGCTGGGGTCGCTGGCGACGCTGGCCTATGAGGGACGGCGGGGGGCGTTTTTCGAAGCCGAGTTGATTGCGGCGCTGCAGATTGTCGAGGGCGGGCATGTGGAGCGGCTTTCCGGCTCCTGGGCCGGGGCCAGCGGGCACACGCAGTTCATGCCGTCCAGCTGGCAGAAGTTTGCGGTCGATTTCGACGGGGACGGGAAGCGGAACCTTTGGGGCGACGATCCGGCGGATGCGCTGGCCTCGACCGCGAATTACCTGCGGCATTGGGGCTGGACGAAGGGGCAGCCCTGGGGCGTGGAAGTGACGTTGCCCGAGGGGTTCGACCATGACCAGACCACCGAGCGGGTGGTGAAGCCCGTGGCCGAGTGGCAGGCGATGGGGGTTCGGACGGTGTCCGGGGCGGACCTGCCGGACCACGGGCCGGGGTCGATCCTCTTGCCGGGGGGACACCGGGGGGCGGCCTTCCTGATCTGGCCCAATTTCCAGGTGATCGAGAAATACAACACGGCGGATGCCTATGTGGTGGCGATCGGGTCGCTGTCGGACCGGCTTGCTGGACGGGCGGGGATCCAGTCGGGCTGGCCGCGGGAGTTGCGGGCGCTGACGCTGGAGGAGCGGCGGGAGTTGCAGGACCGTCTGGGCCGCGCCGGGTTCGATCCGGGCGGGGTGGACGGGCGGATGGGACCGAAGACGGTGGCCGCCGTGAAGGCGTTCCAGAAGGCGCGGGGGCTGGTGCCGGACGGGTATCCCTCGTTGGAAGTCCTGGGGCTGCTGCGGTAGGTGTCCAGGGTGGACAAAGTCCACCGAGCCTTTTGCATCAGTGGGTTGCTCGCGGAGCGACGCTGTCCCCCGGCGGGGACCGGCGATGCCTGGGGAGCGGAGCCTGGGGCGCGGAGCCTGGGGCGCGGAGGGGGCCGGACTTCCATCGCTTGTGCGGGTTCGGACGGTTATCGCATGGAGCGCTGACGCGCAGGCCTCTTGTCACGCCCTTTGCGCGCGAAGGGCGCGCAAAGGGCTGGATCGTTGGGGGTTTTCCACCCCCAAACCCCCGGAGGATATTTGGGCCAACGTGAAAGGGACTTGCGGTCAGCCTGGTGCGCGCAGGCGGGCCATGAAGAAGCCGTCCATGCCGCCGATGTCCGCCCAGCAGTCGGGGCGAAGGCGGAGGGCGCCGTCGGGGGTCCACCAGGCGGGGTCGATGCCGGGGAGGTCGGGGCGTTCCACAGTGAGGGCCGGATGGCGCTGGAGGGCGGCGGCGAGTTGGGCCTCGCCTTCCTGGGGCAGAAGCGAGCAGGTGGCGAAGACAAGGCGGCCACCGGGTTTGAGCCAGCCGAGGGCGCGGTCGATCAGTCGGGATTGGAGCGCGGTCAGCGCGGGAAGTTCGGAGCCGTCCTTGACGAAGGGCAGGTCGGGGTGGCGGCGGATGGTGCCGGTGGCGGAACAGGGGGCGTCGAGCAGGATGGCGTCGAACAGGCCTTCGGGTTCCCAGTGCAGGGCGTCGGCGATGACGAGGGTGGCAGTGAGGCCGGTGCGGGCGAGGTTCGCCTCGACCCGCGCCATGCGGGGGCCGGAGATGTCGAGGGCGGTGACTTGCGATCCGGCGGCGGCGAGTTGCAGGGTCTTGCCACCGGGCGCGGCGCAGAGGTCCAGGATGCGTTCGCCGGGTTGGGCTTGCAGGAGCTTGGCGGGCAGCGCGGCGGCAGCGTCCTGGACCCACCAGCCGCCCTCGGCGTAGCCCGGCAGGGTGGAAAGCTGGCCGGGCGAGCGAAGGCGCAGGCTGCCGGTGGGGAGAAGGTCGCCTTCGGGGTGCGGAAAGCCGGGGCGGAGGGTGAGGTCGAGCGGCGGCTCCTGGGCCTGGACAGCCTCGATCGCGGTGACGGTGTCGCGGCCAAAGGTGTGGACGAGCGGTTGGCGCAGCCAGCGGGGCAGCTTCTGCGGCGGCAGGGTGATGGTCTCGGGCAGGGCGCGGAGGACGGCGTTGACCAGCCCTGCGAGGTGGGCGCTGCGCATGCCGCCCTGGCGGGTGATCTCGACCGCGGCGTTGACGACCCCGTGGGCGGGGGCGCCTTCGGCACGTTCCACCACCGCAAGCCGCAGGGTGTTGCGGACACTCAGCGGCGGGGCCTTGCGGAGGTGCTTGTCGAGAAGCCTGTCGGCCGGGTCCAGGTGGCGCAGCACGGTCTCGGCCAGCCGCAGCGCACGGGCGCGGTCGGCGGGGGCGAGGTCGCCGCCGGAGAAGTCCGACAGCATCCGGCCTTCGCCAAGGACTCCGTCCAGGATTGCCACTGCGGTGGCGCGTGCCACGACCCCTTCGGCCATTGAGATTCCCTTCCTGGTCCGGGCCCTTGATGCCACGGGGAGCGGGTTATATCAGGTTGGGGGGCCACACAAGGAAGGGTCGGACATGGACGATGATCTGCCACCTGCCGCGAAGCGGGCGCTTGCCGAGGCTGAGGAACGCCGCAAGGCCGCCGCGGCGAAGGAGCCGCTGCCGAAGGAGCTGGGGGGCCGGGATGGGCCGGAGCCGGTCCGGTACGGCGACTGGGAGAAGAAGGGGTTGGCGGTCGATTTCTGAGGGGCTGCCCTGGGTGCCGCCTTTCGTGCGACGTCGTCTTCCGCTCGCCTGTCCAGAGTGCAGGTTTTCGGATTTTCGGTTGCGATCAGGTTCTGGGCTCAGGTTCTGGGCTCAGGTTCTGGCCGCAAGCTCTGGCCTGCGGGCGTTCGGGATTGGAAACGGCTCGCCGGGCGGTCCGGGGCGGGACGGCCTTGCATCGCCGACCCTTGCAGGCGGAAGGGCCGCCGTCAGCCGGTCGGCTCTGGCGGATCGGCGCGGTAGTCAGTGTCGCTGACCAGTTCCAGCCAGTCGACACTGCGGCCGTCCTGGACCTCGTGGATGGCGATGTGGGACATGCCGACATCGGGGGCCGCGCCGTGCCAGTGACGCTCGCCCGGGGCAAAGGTCACGGTGTCGCCGGCGCGGATGCTGCGGACCGGGCCACCGTCCGACTGGCAGCGGCCGAGGCCTGCGGTGACGATCAGGGTCTGACCCAGAGGATGCGTGTGCCAGGCGGTGCGGGCGCCGGGGTCGAAGGTCACCAGCGCGCCCTGCACCCGGTCGGGCGCATCGGGGTTGAAGAGCGCGTCGATCCGCACCCGTCCGGTGAACCAGTCGGCCGAGCCGGGGCGAGAGGGGGCGTGGCCTGCGGGATGGATCTTCATGCGCACCTTCCGGATTGCGGGACCTTGCAGGCAAGCCTAGCAGGATTTCGCGCCGGGATCACCGTCGGTTCTGCGGCAAGAGCCGACCCTGGCGCAACTGCGTCCTGCCGGCGCGGGGGATTGCCTGCCGGCGCGGGGGGTTGCCTGCCGGCGCGGGGGGTTGCCTGCCGGCGCGGGGGATTGCCTGCCGGCGCGGGGGATTGCCTGCCGGCGCCCGCGCGCGGAGGGACGAAGTCCGCGACAAGACGTGCCTTACCGCAGGCGGAAGGTCGCGCTGTTGCCTTTGCCCTGATCGACGGTGAAGCGGAGCCTCTCGGCCCCGTCTGCCTCGACCAGCTGGCAGTTGTAGTCGATCTCCATCCCGCTCCAGTCCATTTCGCGGCAGAAGTAGCCGTCTTTCCAGGACCATTGGCCGGTGATCTGCCAGCCCAGCGCCGAGCCGGAAATCCGGCCATCGGCCAGGACGTTGAGCGACAGGTTGTACAGTCCGATCCGCAGCTCGCGGTTCTGGACGAGGTCGAGGAAACGGTCCTTCTGGGTGATCGGCTCAAAGCTGTCGGCGGCCGCAGGAAGCGGCAGTGCAAGCAGCAGCAGGAAACAGAAACGGCGCATGATGACCCCCTGAACGCAAGATGATACGCAGCGGTTCCCGGACCGGATCACCGGTCAGATGCCAAGGACGTCCATCATGTCGTAATGGCCGGGCTTCTGGCCCTGGCCCCAGACGGCGGCGCGCAATGCGCCACGGGCAAAGATGGCGCGGTCGGTGGCGAGGTGGCGCAGGATCACGCGCTCGCCCTCGCCTGCGAAGATCACGTCATGTTCGCCGACGATGTCGCCGCCGCGGATGGCGGAGAAGCCGATGGAGCCCTTGGCCCGCGCGCCGGTGATGCCGTCGCGGCCGGAGACCCTGGTGTCGTCAAGGCTGACGCCGCGACCTTCGGCGGCGGCCTGGCCCAGCATCAGCGCGGTGCCCGAGGGGGCGTCGACCTTCATGCGGTGGTGGGCCTCGACGATCTCGATGTCCCAGTCGGCGTCCAGCGCGGCGGCGACCTTCCGGGTCAGGCGGACGAGGAGGTTGACGCCCAGGGACATGTTCCCGGCGCGGATGATGGTGGCATGGCGGGCGGCGGCGTCGATCCGGGCGATGTGGTCCGGTTCCAGGCCGGTGGTGCCGATGACGTGGACGGCGCGGGCCTGCGCGGCAAGGGCGGCGAATTCGACCGAGGCGGCGGGTGAGGTGAAGTCGACCACGGCCTGGGCCTTGGCGAAGGCTTCCAGCGCGTCGTCGGTGACGGTGACGCCAAGCCGGGAGCCGCCCATCGCCTCGCCCACGTCGCGGCCGATCCAGGGGTGGCCAGAGCGTTCGACGCAGCCGACGAGGTGCAGCTTGTCCGAGGCCTGCGCCAGTCGGATCAGCGTCTGACCCATGCGCCCCGAGGCACCTGTGACCACCAGTCCCGGACCATTGCCCATGTTTCACCCCTTCGTGTCTGGCCCTTTCCCTAGCCGGTTCCCGCAGGCGTGAGAAGCCCGGCGTTGCGGGCGGGGGCGAAACGGCATAAAGGGGCGGAATGTCGAACAAGCGCTTCAATACCGGGACCGGCCCGTCGCAACGCCAGCTTCGCGTGGGGGAACTGATCCGCCGCACGCTGGCCGATGTCCTGAACCGGGCCGAGATCCACGACCCCGAGCTGAACGCCATGTCGATCACGGTGGGCGAGGTGTCCTGTTCCCCCGATCTGAAGGTGGCGACCTGCTATGTGATGCCGCTGATGGGCTCGGTTCCGGTGCAGGACGCGATCACGGCTCTGGCGCGGAACAAGGCCGAGCTTCGGCACCGGATCGCCAGTGAGCTGACGCTGAAATACGCGCCCGACCTGCGCTTCCGCGCCGACGAGACCTTCGACCGGCTGGACGAGACCCGGCGTCTGTTCTCGGACCCCGCGGTGCAGCGCGATCTTGACGCGTCCGATCGTGACCAGGCGGACGACGAGGAATGAGACTTCTGGCTTTGGCCTTCCTGCTGGCGCCGGTGGCGGCGGAGGCGGCCGAGTGCCGGGACACCAGCTTTGAAGCCGCATCCTATACCCTGTGCGAGGTGACGCTGGCCGAGGATCTGCGGCTGTTTCATTCCGGGCCGGACGGGACCTATGGCAGCTTCCGCAACGTCGATGCGGCGCTGGGGGCCGAGGGCAGCGCCCTGGGCTTTGCGATGAACGCCGGGATGTATCACCGCGACCTGGCTCCGGTCGGGCTTTATGTCGAGGAGGGGGTCGAGGTCTCGCGGCTGGTCACGCGGGACGGGCCGGGGAACTTCGGGCTGTTGCCGAACGGGGTGTTCTGCATCGGCGCGACCTTCCGGGTGATCGAGAGCCGGGCCTTCAAGGCCGAAGGGCCGGAATGCCGGTTCGCCACCCAGTCGGGGCCGATGCTGGTGATCGCGGGCGAGTTGCATCCCAGCCTGCTGCCGGACAGCGACAGTCTTTACGTGCGCAATGGCGTGGGGGTTTCCGGCGACGGGACGCGGGCGGTCTTTGCGGTGTCCAACGACGCGGTGAACTTCCACAGCTTTGCCCGGTTCTTCCGCGACGCGCTGGGGCTGCGGGACGCGCTGTATTTCGACGGCAATATCTCGCGGCTTTATGCGCCCTCGCTGGGGCGGCATGACGGCGGCTTTCCGATGGGGCCGATCGTCGGCACCGTGGTTCCGAAGGACTAGTATGGCACGGGGCAAGAAGGGCCGGGCGGTCAGTGGCTGGCTGATCGTCGACAAGCCCGCGGGGGTGAACTCGACCGCGGTGGTCAACAAGGTGAAGTGGGCCTTTGGCGCGCAGAAGGCGGGCCATGCGGGGACGCTGGACCCGGATGCGACCGGCGTGCTCGCCGTGGCCTTGGGCGAGGCGACGAAGACGATCCCCTACATCACCGACGCGCTGAAGTGCTACCGGTTCCGGGTGAGCTTCGGAGCGGCGACGGATACGGATGATGCCTCGGGTGCGGTGATCGCGCGGTCGGATCTGCGACCGACCGATGCGCAGATCGAAGCGGCGCTGGCGGCGTTCCGGGGGGACATCAGCCAAGTCCCGCCGCAGTATTCCGCAGTCAAGGTTGACGGCGAGCGGGCCTATGACCTGGCGCGCGAGGGCGAGGCGATGGACCTGGCCGCCCGGTCCGCTGTGGGTGGAACGGCTGGAGCTGCTGGCCGCCCGGATGCCGATCACGTCGACCTGGAGATGGTCTGCGGCAAGGGCGGCTACGTGCGGTCGATCGCGCGCGACCTTGGCCGGGCGCTGGGATGCCTGGGGCATGTGGAATGGCTGCGGCGGACCTGGTCGGGGCCGTTCGACGCCGATCAGGGCGTGACGCTGGCGACCATCGACGCCGAGGCGAAGACCGAGGCGCTGGACGCGCGTCTTCTGCCGCTGGAGCTGGGCTTGCAGGACCTGCCCGAGTTCACGGCAACCCCCGAAGGTGCCGCGCGGCTGCGGAACGGCAATCCGGGCCAGGTGATCGGCCACGCCGACTGGGGCACCGAGGGCTGGGCCAGCCTGAACGGGCAGGCCGTGGCCGT
>PNNE01000293.1 GCA_013824055.1 Rhodobacter sp.
AACCCGAGCCATCGGCCCGGCGCACCCCTGCGCCGGGCCTTGCCTTTGGTAAAATTGCGCCACACAGCACCGCGTCGCAACAATAGTTCAAAATCACTGGTCGCCTGCGACACTTTCGTATTGCAAATCCCGTTGACGCCCTGCATACCGCCGCCATATGTTCCAACCGAACGTGAAGGGGATGCGCCAGTGGCCAGGCTTCTTGTCATCGTAGGAAGGACGCGCATGGGCCGGTGACGGTTGACCATAGTGGTTCCCATGCGCCCCCGAAGGAAACCTCGGGGGCTTCTTGTTGCGCGAAGGAGATCGAAGATGTCGAAGCAGATGACCGGTGCGAAGATGGTGGTCCAGGCCCTGAAGGATCAGGGTGTCGAGGTCATCTTCGGCTATCCCGGCGGCGCGGTGCTTCCGATCTATGACGAGCTTTTCCTGCAAAACGACATCCGCCACATCCTGGTGCGCCACGAACAGGGCGCGGTCCACATGGCCGAAGGCTATGCGCGCAGCACTGGCAAGCCCGGCGTGGCGCTGGTGACCTCGGGCCCCGGCGCCACGAATGCCGTGACCGGCCTGACCGACGCGCTGATGGATTCGATCCCGATCGTGGTGCTGACCGGCCAGGTCCCGACCTTCATGATCGGCACCGATGGTTTCCAGGAGGCCGACACCGTCGGCATCACCCGGCCCTGCACCAAGATGAACTGGCTGGTGAAGGACACGGCAAAGCTCAGCGACACCATCCACCAGGCCTTCCACGTCGCCACCCGCGGCCGCCCCGGTCCGGTGCTGATCGACATCCCCAAGGACGTGCAGTTCGCCACCGCCGATTATGTCCCCGCGGAAAAGGCGAAGGTCAGCCACTACCAGCCCCGCACCGAAGGCGACTCCGACCAGATCGCCCGCCTGGTCGAGATGATGGAAAGCGCGGAACGCCCGATCTTCTACACCGGCGGCGGCGTCATCAACTCTGGCCCCCGCGCCAGTGCGCTCTTGCGCGAGCTGGTGGCCGAGACGAACTTTCCCATCACCTCGACCCTGATGGGCCTGGGCTGCTATCCGGCCTCGGGCAGGAACTGGCTTGGCATGCTGGGGATGCACGGGCTTTACGAGGCCAACCTTGCCATGCACGGCTGCGACCTGATGATCAACATCGGCGCGCGCTTCGACGACCGGATCACCGGCCGGATCAAGGACTTTTCGCCCCGCTCGAAAAAGGCCCACATCGACATCGACCCCTCCTCGATCAACAAGGTGATCCGGGTGGACGTGCCGATCGTCGGCGACGTGTCCCGCGTGCTGGAAGAGGTGCTGCGCCAGTGGCGGGCGCGGGGGTCGAAGACCAATCAGCGCGCGCTGTCGCAGTGGTGGGGCCAGATCGACGAATGGCGGGCGGTGAAGTGCCTGACCTACAAGAACTCCACCACCACGATCAAACCGCAATACGCGCTGGAACGGCTTGAGGCCCTGACCAAGGGCATGGACCGCTACATCACCACCGAGGTCGGCCAGCACCAGATGTGGGCCGCGCAGTTCCTGGGGTTCGAGGACCCCAACCGCTGGATGACGAGCGGGGGCCTGGGCACGATGGGCTATGGCCTGCCCGCCTCGATCGGCGTGCAGATCGCCCATCCCGAGGCGCTGGTGATCAACGTCGCCGGCGAGGCGTCCTGGCTGATGAACATGCAGGAAATGGGCACGGCGATGCAGTTCCGCGCCCCGGTCAAGCAGTTCATCCTGAACAACGAACGCTTAGGCATGGTGCGCCAGTGGCAGGAACTTCTGCATGGCGAGCGGTATTCCTCGTCCTGGAGCGAAAGCCTGCCCGATTTCGTCAAGCTGGCCGAGGCCTTCGGCTGCAAGGGCATCAAGTGCGACGACCCCAAGGACCTGGACGACGCGATCATGCAGATGCTGCGCTATGACGGCCCGGTGATCTTCGACTGCCTGGTCGAAAAGCACGAGAACTGCTTCCCGATGATCCCGTCCGGCAAGCCGCACAACGAGATGCTGCTGGGCGACGCCGACACCCAGGGCGTGATCGGCGCCAAGGGCGCGGTCCTCGTCTGACCAATCGCACCGGGGGGCATCCCCCCGGACCTCCGTGGGTTTTTGAGAACAGAAGAAAGTCGGGACCATGTCCGCGCTGAACATCAAGAAAGGCTCGACGAGCCACTCTGCCTATGACCTGCGCTCGGCCCTGTCCGAGGTGGAAGAAAGCCACACTCTGGCGGTGATCGTCGAGAACGAGCCGGGCGTCCTGGCCCGCGTCATCGGCCTGTTCTCGGGGCGCGGCTACAACATCGACAGCCTGACCGTGGCCGAGGTGGACCACACCGGGCACCGCAGCCGGATCACCATCGTCACCCGCGGCACCCCCGCCGTGATCGACCAGATCGAGGCGCAGCTGAAGCGCATGGTTCCGGTGCACGAGGTCCAGGATCTGACCGCCGAAGGTCCCTCGGTCCAGCGCGAGCTGGCGCTGGTCAAGGTGCGCGGCCGCGGCGACCACCGGATCGAGGCGCTGCGCCTGGCCGAGATCTTCCGCGCGAACGTCGTCGACTCCACGCTGGAAAGCTTCGTCTTCGAGATGACCGGCACGCCCGACAAGATCGACGCCTTCGCCGACCTGATGCGGCCGCTGGGTCTGGTCGAGATCGCCCGCACCGGCGTCGCCGGGCTGAAGCGCGGGGTCTAGCGCCGCTAGCTGTTCCGCGCCTGGTACAGGTAGTCGCGCGTCATCGGCACGGTGCCGCGCGCCTTGGCCAGTTGCAGCTGGTGGATCACCAGACGCCCCTCGGCAAAGCCCATCTCGGCCGATTGCAGGTAATAGCGCCACATCCGCACAAAGCGGTCGTCCTGCAGCTGCCGTACCCGGTCAAGATTGGCATCGAACCGCTTCAGCCATTCCTGCAGCGTCCGCTCGTAATGCCCGCGCCAGACCTCCAGGTCCGCCAGGATCAGCCCGGTCCTTTCCACCGCCCGCATCGCCTCGGAGATCGTCGGGCAATAGGCGCCCGGAAAGATGTACTTGTTGAACCACGGCGAGATGGTGTCGGGTGGCGACCAGCGCCCGATGTAGTGGATCAGCGCCACCCCGTCCGGCGGCATCAGATCGGCGACCTTCTGGAAATAGGTGCGCAAGTGCGGCATTCCGACATGCTCCATCATGCCGACCGACACGACGCGGTCATAGCTTTCGGTCACGGTCCGGTAGTCCTGCAGGCGGAACCGGACCTGGCCCGCAAGACCCGCGTCCCGCGCCCGGGCCTGCGCCTCTTGAAGCTGGACTTCGGACAGGGTGATCCCCGTCACCTCGA
Source organism: Rhodobacter sp. (assembly GCA_013824055.1). GTDB lineage: Bacteria > Pseudomonadota > Alphaproteobacteria > Rhodobacterales > Rhodobacteraceae > Tabrizicola. Next base: position 3,318 of record PNNE01000293.1, read on the forward strand.
CCCCGTGGTCACGCGCCAGCGTCAGCGCCAGCGTTCCGAAGCCGCAGCCGATGTCCAGGACCCGCATTCCGGGACGCAGCAGAAGCTTGCCGCCGATATGCGCCATCTTGGCGGCCTGCGCCTCCTCCAGCGTCATCTCGGGACGCCGGAAATAGGCGCAGGTGTACTGCTTGGTCTCGCCGAGAAACAGGTCGTAAAGCTGGGGCGAAAGGTCGTAGTGATGCGCCACGTTGCGCCGTGCGATGCCGATGTGGTTCCAGAGCGCCCAGGATTTCGCCCGCTTCCATGCCGCCGCGGCCTGCGACAGGAGCGGCGGCAGCTTGCGGCCACGGCCATTGCGCAAGGCAAAGGTCAGGAAACTGCGCAGATCGTTGTCGCGCAGGGTCAGGCGGCCGTCCATATAGGCCTCGCCCATCGCCAGATCGGGGCGCAGCAGCAGCTTTCGCGGCAAGTCGGGGTCGTGCAGGGTGACGCAGGTTTCGGGCGGACCGCCCGGTCCGAAGACCTGAGTCGAGCCGTCGGCAAGGGTCAGCTCCATCCGACCCGTCCGCACGCCCAGGCGCAGAAGCGCCGCCAACACCCGGTTCCACATCGCCGCCACCCTCCTGTTGCAGAAACCCGAAGGCTCCAACGCGGAAGGTCGAGATCGGTTCCTAGCGGCCCTGAAACACTGCCGGACGCTTGCCAAGGAAGGCGGCGACACCCTCGCGGAAGTCGGCGCTGGCGCCGCACCGGCCCTGCAGGCTGGCCTCGATCGCAAGCTGCTGGTCCAGGCTCTGGTCGAAGGCGCCCCGCAGCGCCTGCTTCAGCGCGGCATAGGCCCCGGTCGGACCCTGCGCCAGCTTGGCCGCGCGGGCCGCGACGATCTCGGCAAAGCGGTCGTCCGGCACCGCCTCCCAGATCATCCCCCAGCTCTCGGCCTGCCGGGCCGAGACCGGCTCGGCCAGAAGTGCTGCCCCCATTGCGCGTTGCAACCCGACCCGACGCGGCAGGAAACTGGTGCCGCCCGCATCCGGGATCAGGCCGATCCGGGTGAACGCCTGCAGGAAGACCGCGCTTTCGCAGGCGATCACCAGATCGCAGGCCAGCGCAAGGTTTGCCCCCGCCCCCACGGCCGCCCCGTTGACCGCCGCGATGACCGGGACCGGAGCCTCGGTGATCGCCCGGATCATCGGCACATATTCGTCGTTCAGGATGGCCTCGAAGCCCGAGGCTTCCAGCCCCTCGGCATCGGTCAGGTCCTGGCCCGAGCAGAACCCGCGCCCCGCTCCGGTCAGCACGATCACGCGCGCCTGGTGGCCGGCGCGCAGGGCCGCCAGCAGCTGAAGTCGCATCTCGCGGTTCAGCGCGTTCATCACGTCGGGCCGGTTCAGCGTGATGCGATGCACCCCGCCCTCGACCCTGACCTTCACCAGTTCTGTCATCCGCGCCTCCCTCGTTCGCGGCCAGAGTAGCGGGACCGGGCGCAAGGCCAAGCCGAACGCAGCGTCACAGGCTGCGAGCCAAGCGCAGGGTGGGGGCAAAGCGCAGGCTGGGGGCAAAGCGCAGGGCGGGAGCAAAGCGCAGGGCGCGGCCAAAAGCGCAGGGTGGGCGGTATCGCCCACCCTACTCCTTGAGGATTTCCTTCAGCCGCGTCTCTTCCTCGGCCGACAGCGCCACCTCGGGAGCCGTGCGCCGCCGTCCCGCCGCCAGCGCCAGTGCGGACCCGACCAGGAAAAGCGCAGGCCCCGCCAGCCAGAGGACCAGGTTCGCCCCCTCGGCCGGGGGGTTGAACAGAACCCCCTCGCCATAGCGCGCGACGATGTAGTCGAAGACCTCGGCGTCCGTATCGCCCGCGACCAGCCTTTCGCGGATGATCAGCCGCAGGTCCCGGCTGATCGGGGCGTTGGAATCGTCGATGGACTCGCCCTGGCAGGTTGGGCAGCGGATGTCGCGGCTGATTTCGCGAGCCCGCGATTCCAGCGCGCGATCGGCCAGGATTTCGTCCGGCTGCACCGCCCAGGCCGGGGTCACCGCCAGGAAGAGCGCCAGGATGTAGGGTGGGCAATTTGCCCACCGTCGCTTGGGAAAAGCGGTCATTCCGCCGGCACCCCGGCCGGGACTTTCCGCGCGCCGGCAGCCACGCGGTAGCGCCGGTCCGACAGGCTGAGCAAACCGCCAAGCGCCATCAGGATGCAGCCCGCCCAAAGCCAGTTGGCGAATGGCTCGATGTAGCTCCGCACCGCCCAGCCGCCGCTCTGCTGCCGGTCGCCCAGCACCAGGTAGACATCGCGCAGGAAGCCATAGTCGATCGCAGCCTCGGTCGTCGGCATCTGCGCCACCGGGTAGATCCGCTTCTCGGGGTTCAGGACCGCCACGACCTCGCCGTCGCGGGTGACGGTCATCCAGCCCATGGTGGAGGTATAGTTCGGCCCCTGCACATCCTCGACCTTGTCGAGCCGCACCTCATAGGCCCCCAGCGGGAAGCTCTCGCCCTCCTGCACGATGCGGATGTCCTCGATCTTCCAGGCCAGCATGGCCGAGACGGCAAAGATCGTGACCCCCAGCCCGAAATGCGCCGTGGCCTTGCCCCAGTCGGCCCGCGGCAGCCTGCCCAGGCGGGCAAAGCGCGCGCCGCCTTGCTCGCGCCCGGTGCGCGCCCAGAGGTCGGCCAGCGCGCCGAAGCCCACCCAGGCCCCAAGCATCAGTCCGATGGGTCCCAGCGCCGTCCGCCCGGTCTGCATCGCGAAGGCCAGCGCCCCCAGCGCCACGGCCAGCACCATCACCGGGATCAGCCCGCGCAAGGACCGCCCGATGTCGCCCCGCTTCCAGGCCAGCATCGCGCCCGGTGGCAGGATCAGCGCCAGCGCGACCACGAAAGGCGAGAAGGCTGCGTTGAAGAAAGGCTCCCCCACCGACAGGTCACGGCCCAGCAACATTGTTCCCACCAGCGGCCAGATTGTGCCGATAAAGACGACAAAGGTCGCCACCGCCAGCAGCACGTTGTTCGCCACCAGCGCGCTTTCGCGACTGACGAGGGCGAAGACACCCCGCGCCTCCATCGCTCCGGCCCGCAGCGCGAACAGGATCAGCGAGCCGCCGGTGAAGAAGCCCAGGATCATCAGGATGAAGACCCCGCGATCGGGATCGTTGGCGAAGGCATGCACGCTGGTGATCACGCCCGAGCGCACGATGAAGGTGCCGATGAGCGAGAAGCCGAAGGCCATGATCGCCAGCAGGATCGTCCAGGCCTTCAGGCTTTCGCGCTTCTCGACCACGATGGCGCTGTGCAGCAGCGCGATCGCCAGAAGCCAGGGCATGAAGCTTGCGTTCTCGACCGGGTCCCAGAACCAGAACCCGCCCCAGCCCAGCTCATAATAGGCCCACCAGGACCCCAGCGCGATGCCGATGGTCAGGAAGACCCAGGCCGCCAGCGTCCAGGGCCGGACCCAGCGGCCCCAGGCGGCATCGACCCGACCCTCGATCAGCGCGGCGACGGCAAAGCTGAACGCCATGCTCAGGCCGACATAGCCAAGGTAAAGGAACGGCGGATGCAAGGCCAACCCCGGGTCCTGCAGCAGCGGATTCAGGTCCTGCCCGTCCAGAGGCGGCAAGGCCAGCCGCCAGAACGGGTTCGAGGTGAGCAGCAGGAACAACAGGAACGCCACCCCGATCATCCCCTGCACCGCCAGCACCCGCGCCTTCAGCCGCGTCGGCAGGTTGCCCCCGAAGGCCGCCACCGCCGCCCCGTAGACCGCCAGGATCAGCACCCACAGCAGCAAGGAGCCCTCGTGGTTCCCCCAGACGCCCGAAACCTTGTAAAGCATCGGCTTCAGCGTATGCGAGTTCGATACCACCACCGCCAGCGAGAAGTCCGACACCACGAAGGCCCAGGTCAGCGCCGCGAAGGACACCCCGACCAGCCCCATCTGCAAAAGCGCCGCCGGTCCCGCCAGCGCCATCAGCCGCGCGTCGCCGCGATGCGCGCCCCACAAGGGCAGCGTGGACTGCACCAGCGCCACCATGAGCGCAAGGATCAGCGCGAAATGCCCAAGCTCGACGATCATCAGCTTCTCCCTGTGGTTGGCTTCGTATCATAGGCGTTGCAGCCGTCCGGGGAAAGCCCTGCGCCCTTCCGCCGCGCCAGGTTGCACGCCGGGACGCCAGCCAGGGCGCCAATCTGCCCGCGCCGGCCTGCCGATCACGCCGAATTGTCCGTTGCCACCGACAGTCCGGCCCCGCTACACCGGGCCGAGGCGCCTGACCAGAACGGAGACCCCCATGCCCAAGACCATCCTGATCGGCGCCCCCATCGACACCGGACAGAAGCACCCCGGCTGCCTGATGGGCCCGGCCGCCTACCGCGTCGCCGGAATCGCCCGCGAGGTCAGCGCCGAAGGTCATGGGGTCGAGGATTGGGGCGACCTCGTGCTGCCTGCGCTGAAGCCCGTCACCTGCGCAAATCCTGTCGTGCACGATCTGCCCGAAACCGTCGCCTGGGCCGAGATCCTGATGGACCGCGTCGACGACGCCCTCAGCCAGGGCGGCTTTCCGATCATCATGGGGGGCGATCATTCACTGGCACTTGGCTCTGCCGCCGGGGCCGCAGCCTTCGCTGCCCGCCAGGACCGGCCCCTGTTCCTGCTGTGGCTGGATGCACATTCCGACTTCCACACGCCGCTGACCACCACATCCGGCAACCTGCACGGCACGCCCCTTGCCTATATCGCGGGCCGCGACGGCTTTGACGCCTTTCCGCCCTTCCCCTCGCCGGTGCCCGCCCGCCGGATCTGCATGTTCGGCATCCGCTCGGTCGATCCCGCCGAACAGGCCGCGATGCTGGAGCGGGACATCTTCATCAACGACATGCGGGTGATCGACGAGCGCGGCCTGGTCGCCCCGCTGCGAGAGTTCCTCGACCTGGTCCGGCGTGAGGGCGGGATGCTGCATGTCAGCCTTGATGTCGACTTTCTTGACCCTTCCATCGCCCCTGCGGTCGGCACCACCGTTCCCGGCGGCGCGACCTTCCGCGAGGCGCATCTGGTGATGGAACTGCTGCACGAAAGCGGCCTTGTCACCTCGCTTGACCTGGTCGAGCTGAACCCCTTCCTCGACGACCGCGGCATGACGGCGCGGCTGATGGTCGATCTGGTCGGCTCGCTGATGGGCAAGAAGGTCTTCGACCGCCCGACCAGGGCCAAGTAGACCGCCCCCGCGCATCCTGTTGACATCACAGCGAAAACCTGGGATTGGTGCAATGTATATACACCCCGTAGATGCATTGTGTCTATACCGACAACATCCCTGGTTGCCCGCCGCGGATTGTTTCAGCAACGCCGCGCGACACTTCGGCGCAGCGGCAACAATCCCCGGCCAAACCCCTGACTGTCGACCATTCAGTGGATCTTGAACTCACCCACGACATTGCGCCACTCGCCCGGAGAGATCAGCTTGCGATGCGTGAAGCGCACCGAATGCAGCGGACCCTCGATCTCTTCCTGCCAGAATTCGATGAACTGGAACAGCTTGGGGTAATCGGGGGCCAGATCATAGTCCTGCCAGATGAAGCTGTTGAGAACGCTGCGATAATCCGGCATCCGGTAGTAAAGCTCGGCCGTGGTCAGGCCATAGCCCCGCAGCATCAGTTCCGTCTCGCGTCCGACCATTGCAACCGTCCTTTCTGCTGGTCCATGACGGAATCATGACAGTCCTTTGCTAAAAATCAATGAAAACAGGATGTTGGCACTCATCCGCATTGGCTGCCAGTCGCACGCACCCCGCCATTGCACCCCATAGCTAGGATGGTGTATCCTTCGGCCTGCTAAATCTTGATCCCGCAAGGAAGGCGCGCGCCCTCATGGCCGATACCCCGGAAGACACTGACAAGAAAGAAGAAAGCCCGGAGCGTCCCATCTGGCACGGACCCCAGGTCGACATCGCCGCCGAGATGAAGACCGCCTACCTCGACTACGCGATGAGCGTGATCGTCTCCCGCGCGATCCCCGACCTGCGCGACGGGCTGAAACCCGTCCACCGCCGCATCCTCTTTGCGATGCAGGAATCGGGCAACACCCACGACAAGCCCTATCGCAAGTCGGCCCGTCCGGTTGGCGACACGATGGGGAAATACCACCCCCACGGCGACAGCGCGATCTATGATGCGCTGGTGCGGATGGCGCAGCCGTTTTCCATGTCGCTGCCGCTGCTGGACGGCCAGGGCAACTTCGGCAGCATGGACGGCGACAACGCGGCCGCCATGCGCTACACCGAAGTGCGGATGGACAAGCCCGCCGCCTTCCTCCTGGCCGACATCGACAAGGAAACCGTCGATTTCCAGGACAACTACGATGGCAAGGACCGCGAACCGACGGTCCTGCCCGCCCGATTTCCCAACATGCTGGTCAACGGCGCCGGCGGGATCGCGGTCGGCATGGCCACGAACATCCCGCCGCACAACCTGGGCGAGGTGATCGACGGCACGCTGGCGATGATCGAGAACCCCGACATCAGCACGGAAGCGCTGATGGAGATCATCCCCGCCCCCGACTTTCCCACCGGCGGCCAGATCCTCGGTCGGTCCGGCGCGCGCAAGGCCTATCTGGAGGGGCGTGGCAGCGTCATCATCCGCGCCAAGACCCATATCGAGGAACTGCGCAAGGATCGCTGGGCCATCGTCATCGACGAGATTCCCTATCAGGTCAACAAGGCCACGATGATCGAGAAGATCGCCGAGCTGGTCCGCGAAAAGCGGGTCGAGGGGATCTCCAACATCGCCGACGAATCCGACCGGATCGGCGTCCGCGTGGTGATCGAGCTGAAGCGCGACGCGACACCGGACGTGGTGTTGAACCAGCTGTTCCGCTTTTCGGCGATGCAGGTTTCGTTCGGCTGCAACATGCTGGCCCTGAACGGCGGCCGCCCCGAGCAACTGACGCTGCGCGATTTTCTAAGCTATTTCATCACCTTCCGCGAAGAAGTTGTTGCGCGCCGCACCGCATACGAACTGCGCCGCGCCCGCGAGCGCAGCCATGTGCTCTGCGGTCTGGCCGTGGCCGTGTCGAACGTGGACGAGGTGGTCGCCACCATCCGCGCCTCGGCCACCCCGGCGGACGCGCGCGAGCAGTTGATGACCCGGCGCTGGCCCGCCCACGAGATCGCGCCGTATATACGCCTGATCGACGACCCCTCGCATCCGATCAACGAGGACGGCACCTACAACCTCTCGGAAGTGCAGGCCCGCGCGATCCTGGACCTGCAACTGCAACGCCTGACCCAGCTTGGCGTCAAGACCATCACCGACGAGCTGGAACAGCTGGCCGCCAAGATCAAGGACTACCTCGACATCCTTGGCTCCCGCGACCGGATCATGGCGATCATCTCGGATGAACTCCGCGAGGTGAAGGCCCTGTTCGCCATCCCCCGCCGCACCGAGATCATGGACTGGTCCGGTGACATGGAGGACGAGGACCTGATCGAGCGCGAGGATATGGTCGTGACCATCACCTCGGGCGGCTACATCAAGCGCACCCCGCTGGCCGAATTCCGCGCCCAGAACCGCGGCGGCAAGGGCCTG
>PNNE01000223.1 GCA_013824055.1 Rhodobacter sp.
AAATGGCGGTCTACTTCGCCCGTCCGGTGCTGCAGATGATCCTGAAGCAGCCCTTCACCGTGGCCAACGTGGAAGGCCAGTTCGACGTCTTTGCCACTGTCGCCGGTGGTGGCCTTTCCGGCCAGGCTGGTGCGGTCAAGCACGGCATCTCGAAGGCGCTGCAGCTGTACGAGCCCGCCCTGCGTGGCGCGCTGAAGGCCGCCGGCTTCCTGACCCGCGACAGCCGCGTCGTCGAACGGAAGAAGTACGGCAAGCCGAAGGCCCGCCGCTCGTTCCAGTTCTCCAAGCGTTAAGGATCAGCGCAGGGTGCGCTACAGCGCACCTTGCCTTGCCAAGGCCCGCCCCAGTGGCGGGCCTTTTGCTTTGCGGGCACAAAAAAAGGGCCGGGAAGAACCCGGCCCAGTCAGGGGTAAGAGCGTCAGAGCGCTCGGGGGATTTGGCGTCAGGGCTGCCAGAAGGGCTTGGTGCATTCGCGGCGCACCTCCTGCGGATCAAGGCCGATGTCGCGCAACAGATGCGCGTCCAGGTGGCCAAGGCGCAGGCGCGCGCGGCGGCGGGTGAGCACGGTCAGCAATGCGGTGCGCAGGCGCGCAAGGACCCCGGAGCGGGTGCGCAGCGGCAGGGTGGCGATATGGGTCTGGGGCATTTTTGCCTCCTTCGATTTTGTATTGATACAATAGGCCTGTTTCGGTAGGAACAATGTAATGTCTCCCCCGAATGAGTCGCCAGAGGATTATTGTGACTGATACAACTTGGGCGCCCGATCTGACTCAATTCCCCGGTCCGAAGTATCTGGCGCTGTCGCGCGCGCTGCGGGATGCCATCCGCGCCGGGGATCTGCCGGCCAGTTCGCAGCTGCCGACTGTGCGCGATCTGGCGTGGAGGCTGCACTTGACGCCCGGCACTGTGGCTCGCGCCTACCAGCTGGCGACGCAAGAGGGGCTGCTGGCGGCCACTGTCGGACGTGGGACCTTTGTTGCGGCACAATCGCCGCGCCTTGGCCCGACACAGGCATTGTACACCGAGCGGGTGACCGGCGGGACGACCGGGCTGGTTGATTTCCGCCCGCCGCAGGTGCCGGAAATCGGCCAGGCAGAGGCCTTCCGTGCCGCCCTGCTGGACATGGCCGAGACGACGGGACAGGGCTGGCTCGACTACACCAGCCAGATGGGCGAGGCCGCCTTGCGGGCCGAGATCGTGACCTGGATGGGCGACCGCATCCTGGGCCCGATCGGACCCGAGGATGTGGCGTTGACCCACGGCGGGCAGAACGCGATCAGCCTGATCTTCGACTGCTGCCTGCGCGGCGAACGTCCCGTCGTCCTGATCGAGGAACTGGCCTACCCCGGCTTTCGCTACGCCGCCCGCGCGGCGCGGGCCGAAGTGGTGCCGGTCGAGATCGACGAGCACGGCATCGTCCCCGGCGCGCTGGAGGCCGCCTGCCGCCGCCACGGCGCGCAGGTCCTGTGCCTGACGACCGAGGCGCAGAACCCCTCCACCGGGCGGATGCCGGTCAAGCGCCGCCAGGAGATCGCCGAGATCGCGCGGCGCTATGACCTGCAGATCCTGGAAGACGACTGCTATTCGGTCGCCGAAAGCGACATCCCCTCCCTGCGCGCGCTGGCTCCGGAACGGGTCTGGCTGGTGGGATCGGTGTCCAAGACGATCTCGGCGGCGCTGCGGTTCGGCTATGTGATCTGTCCGGCGGGCATGGGCGAGGCGGGACGGCTGACCGCGCAGCACGGCTTCTTCGCGCTGTCGCGCCCGGTGGCCGACCTGATGCTGCACCTGTTCCGGAGCGGGGCCGCGCAGCGGATTCGCATGGAGGTCCAGGCCGAATTCGCCGCCCGCCTGCAGACCCTGGTCAACCGCCTGGGCGCCTATGACCTGGGCTGGCAGCCGGGCGTGCCCTTCGTCTGGCTGCGTCTGCCGATCGGCTGGCGCGCCTCGGCCTTCGTGCGCGCCGCCGAGGCCCGCGGGGTTCTGGTCCGGTCGGCCGACGAATACGCCCTGGTCCACGGTCGCGCGCCCAACGCAGTCCGTCTCGCCATCGCGGCCAACCTGCCGCGCGACGTGTTCGAGGCGGCGGTGCAGAAGCTTTCCGACCTTCTGGCACGTCCGCCTCGGACCTGTCCGTGTAGGGAAATCCCGACCTGTTGCATTTGGGACTCGCTCACGCGGAATGGCCAAAGTGTGAGTTGACCGCAGCGCAAGCCCTGCCTCACAGTCCGCACACGAGCAGTAAAAAAGAGAGCCCGAAAAATGGGACTTCAACATGCATTCCACGCGCCGCACGGCGGCGCGGATTTTCTTGGTTGGCGCAAGACCCGTCAGGGTGCCACGGAAATCGTCTATGACGACGGCGTCGCCCGCCGCATGATCTGGCGCGTTGCCTCCAACGATCCATCCGAAGCCCGCATTGCCGAAGCGCTGCGCGTCGCGGTGGGGTCGATTCGCGTCGTGCCCACGCTGTATGACGAGCTGAAGAAACGGGCGATCGCCATCGAGCGGGTTGCGGGCTGACCGGACCGATGGTCACCGCCCGCGGTTCGTGCCGCCACAGCTTGATTTTCCTCCGGTTTGATGGCCCTCTTGCCTATCGTCAGGCGTTCGGGCTAATTTGATCAAATGGCAAGGCTGCCGGAGTGCAGTCGGACAGGGGGAATGATGGCGCAAACGCCGCGATCCGAGGCCAGGACAGGCCTCAAGCTGATCTCGCCGACCGCAATCTATGTGATTCTGCTGCTGGCAGTGCCGCTGGCAACCGTGCTGGTCTATTCGGTGATGACCGGCGGACGGGGCATCGTCTCCTTTCCCCTGACCTTCGAGAATTACGCCGAGCTGTGGTCGAAGTCGGTCTACGGCTACATCATGCTGAAGTCGCTGCTGGTTGCACTGGTGGTGACCGCCGCCACCGTGATCCTGGCCTACCCGGTCGCCTATTTCGTCAGCTTCCACGTCAAGCCGGAACGCAAGAGCCTGTGGCTCTTTCTGATCACCATCCCGTTCTGGACCAGCTACATCATCCGCGTCAGCCTGTGGTTCGTGATCCTGGGCTTCGGTGGGGTGCTTGACTCCACCCTTGCCGTCGTCGGGCTGCAACCGCTGAACCTTGCCAGCTACTCGATCCTGTCGATCATCATCGTGCTGGCCCACGCCTATGCCCCCTTTGCGGTGCTGCCGATCTTCGTCAGCCTGGAAAAGGTCGACCGCTCGCTGCTGGAGGCCGGCCAGGACCTCGGCGAAAGCCGCTGGGTCACCTTCCTGCGCGTCACGCTGCCCTTGTCGATGCCCGGCGTGATCGCTGCCGCACTGATCGTCTTCATCCCCACGGTGGGTGACTACGTGACGCCGGAGCTGGTCGGCGACGGCAAGGAACCGATGATCGCCAACCTGATCGAGACGCAGCTGCTGAAGCTGCAGAACTTCCCGCAAGGCTCGGCCTTCGCGGTGGCCTCGATGCTGATGGTGGGGATCGTCTCGGTCGCCTTCGTGCTGTGGAACCGTCGCTTCATCGGGGGGTCGAAATGAAGAAGGCACCCGGCTTGCGCAGCTACACGCTGTTCTACCTGCTGTTCCTTTACGGTCCGATCCTGCTGCTGCCGATCTTCGCCTTCAACGACAGCCGGGTCGTCGCCTTCCCGCTGCAAGGCTTCACCACCGGCTGGTTCGCCGAGATGGCCGCCGACCAGAACCTGCGCAATGCCGCGAAGAACAGCCTGATCATTGCGCTGTCGGTCGCCACGATCTCGACCGTGCTTGGCATCTTCGCGGCCCGCGCCAGCGTTCGCTACCGCTTCCCCGGCAAGGGGCCGCTGATGAGCATGATCATGCTGCCGCTCGTTCTGCCCGAGATGATCGTGGCAATGGCGCTGCTGGTCGTGCTTCTGTCGATCGGCATCCCGCTGTCGCTGTTCACGGTGATCCTGGGCCAGACCCTGATCTGCACCCCCTTCGCGGTGGCGATCCTGACCTCGGCTTTCCAGAGCCTTGACCGCTCGCTGGAAGAGGCGGCGCTGGACTTGGGTGAAACCCCCTGGTCGACCTTCCGCCTGATCATCCTGCCGCTGGTGATGCCGGGCATTCTTGCCAGCTTCCTGATCTGCTTCACCATCTCGTTCGACGAATTCATCATCGCCAACTTCCTGGGGTCCGGTCAGCCGATCCTGTCGGTCTACATCTTCGGCCAGTTCCGTTTTCCCGCGAAAGTGCCGTCGATGCTGGCACTGGGGACGCTGCTGGTCCTCTTGTCGATCATCCTGCTCGGCTTTGCCGAGTACATGCGCCGCCGTGGCATCGCCAAGGCCGGTGGCAAAGTTTCCGGAGGCTTCCTGTGACCGCAACCGACGACCGCCCGACGATGATCGAGTTCAAGGACGTCCACAAATACTACGGCGATTACCACGCCTTGCGCGGGATCAACGGCACCATCAAGGCGGGCGAGTTCTTCTCGCTGCTGGGTCCCTCGGGCTGCGGCAAGACCACGCTCTTGCGCACCATCGCGGGATTCGAGGACATCTCCTCGGGCGTGATCATGATCGACGGCAAGGACATGGCCGATGTGGCCGCGAACGTCCGGCCGACGAACATGGTGTTCCAGTCCTACGCGATCTTCCCGCACATGAGCGTCGAGGAAAACGTGGGCTTCGGCCTGCGCAAGGACCCGCGGTCGAAGGAGGACAAGGCCAGGGCCGTCGCCGAGGCGCTGGAGCAGGTCGGCCTCAAGGGCTTTGGCAAGCGTGCCGCCCATGCGCTGTCGGGCGGCCAGCGGCAGCGGGTGGCGCTGGCGCGGGCGCTGATCCTGAAGCCCAAGGTGCTGTTGCTGGACGAACCCCTCTCTGCGCTGGACAAGAAGATGCGCGAGCATATGCAGGTCGAACTGATCAAGTTGCAGCGGCAGGTCGGCATCACCTTCATCCTGGTGACGCATGACCAGGAAGAGGCGCTGGTCATGTCCGACCGCATCGCGGTGATGTTCGAGGGCGAGATCGCCCAGCTGGCCGACCCCGAAACCCTGTATCGTCGCCCGGCGACACGGAAGGTCGCGGATTTCATCGGCACGATGAACTTCATCCCGGCAAGCATCCTGTCCGAGGCGGGCGACAAGGTCGAGGTCGAGGCCAAGGGCTTGGGCCGCGTCGCCCTCGATATCGCGCAAGCCCCCGAGAAGACTGGAGAAACTCCGGTTGTGGGTCTGCGCCCCGAGACGTTGACGCTGCTTTACGATGACCAGAAGGCGCCCGAGCGCGAAACCGACGGGGTGATCGACGAGGTGATCTACTTCGGCGACATGACCTATTACGACGTCTACCTGGGCGGCACCGATGTCGAGGTGCGCCTGTCGATGCGCAACGTCCCCGGCCGCCCGGTCCTGGACGTCGGCGACAGGGTCCGCGTCGCCTGGAGCCCGTCGGCGCTGGTCCTTTTCCGCTAGGAATGCCCGCCCCGGGCCTGACCCGGGGCGCCCGCCCCGGGCCTGACCCGGGGCCTCCTTCCGCCACCGGAAGGACCTTGGATCTGGCCGGGTCAAGAAACCCCTGGCGTCCGCGGCCAAGCCCTTGGTTTCCTGCGAGTGCCGCCGTGTGTCCACCCTGGACACCCCGCCTCACCGATCCGGCGACAACAGCCCCAGCCCGCGCAGATAGATCCCGATCCCGGTTTCCAGCAGGTCCTCCGCCGGCCAGGGCTGCGGGCCGCCATTGCCGCGCAGGAACAGCTCCACCACCCCGTGAGAGACCGCCCAGACATGCGCCGACACCATGCTGGCGGGCGGGCGCCGCGCCTCGGGCAGTGCCTTCACCAGGCTTTCCGCCGCCCGGTCCATCGTCGCCCGCGCCTTGCCCGCGACCGAGGCAAGGTCCGGGTGTTGCCCCGGCTGCAGCCCGCTTTCGAACATGGCCTGGTAATGCCCCGGATACTTCCGGGCAAAGGCGAGATAGGCCCGCCCCGTCGCCTCGAAAGCGGCCAGCGGGGACGGCCGCCCCTCGTCATAGGCATATTCCAGCAGGGCCGCGAAGATGTCGAACCCCTGCCGCGCGACCTCGGCCAGCAGGTCATCCCGCCCCGCGAAATGCCGGTAGACCGCCGCCGGGGTCACATCCGCCGCCTTTGCCGCCTCGGACAGGGTGAACCCTTGCGGACCCTTTTCGGCGATCAAGGCCAAAGCCGCCTCGACCAGGGCCTGCCGGAGGTTGCCGTGATGATAGCCGCGCTTCATCAGCCCTTCCGAAGCTTCGGCCCACCGCAGATGGCGTTGTCGATCTTGCCGATGGCCGCGGTGTCCTTGCCGGCATAATCCACCGCCCCAAGGATCGTCTGGATCGCCGCAAGCCGCGCGCGCTTCTTGTCGTCGGACAGGATCACCGTCCAGGGCGCGTGGCTGAAATGGGTCTTTGCCATCGTCTCGTCGATGGCCGCGCAGTAGTCGTCCCACCTGGCCAGCCCGTCCACGTCGATCTGGCTCAGCTTCCACTGCTTCAGAAGGTCGCCTTCGCGGTCGAGGAAGCGCCTCAGCTGTTCGGCCCGGCCGACCTCGAGCCAGAGCTTCAGGAAGACGATGCCCTCGTCGACGATCATCTGCTCAAATTCCGGCAGCTGCTTGAAGAACTTCGCGCGCTCTTCGGGTTTGCAGAAGCCGAAGACATGCTCGATCATCGCGCGGTTGTACCAGCTGCGGTCATAAAGCGCGACTTCGCCCCTGGCGGGGAACCAGTCGACATAGCGCTGGAAGTACCATTGCTGGCTTTCCCGTTCGGTCGGCTTCGACAGCGCCACGACATAGGCCTGCCGGGGGTTCAGGTTTTCCGTCACCGCCTTGAGCGTGCCACCCTTGCCGGCGGCATCGCGGCCCTCGAACACCACGATCAACCGCTTGCCCGAGGCCTTCAGCCCCGCCTGCATCTTGGCAAGCTCGATCTGCAACGCGTCCATGTGGGCGCCGTAGTCCTTGGCCTTCATCTCCTCGCGGTAGGGGTAGGAGGCGGTCAGGATGTCGTCCTTGCCCGCAGTCTCGATCGCCTTGCGCACCTCGACCGGGGCGCCCTCGCGGAGGTAGCGGCTGATCGCGCCGTCGAAGGGTAGGGCCATCTGAATCCTCCTTGCAGTGCCGCCAGTATGGCGATTGGGCCGGTCAGCGCAATGCGGCGCGAAGGGTGGCGGCGATGACGAGGGAGGGGTGGCTGTGGTGCGGCATGTGGCCCGCGCCGGGGATGACGGTGATCGTGGCGTCGGGCAGCAGGTGCGACAGGGGCGCCGAGTGGATATCAAGCGGCACGATGGTATCGGCTGTGCCGTGGATCAGCTCGACCGGCAGGGTGAGCGAGGGGTAGTGCTGCTCCATCGTTACCAGTTCGGCCCGCAGGGCGTTCACCTGGGCCACGTTGGCGGCCAGAGTCTCGCGCCGCAGGGTCAGGGCGGTGCCGAGGAAGTCCTCATAGCCCTTCGGGACCGGGTCGGGGGCAAAGACCGCGCCGATTGCGCTGCGGACATAACTGTCCGGCACCAGGGCCGAGGCGAGCGGGATGGCCAGCGCCCGACCGACGGGGTTGTCGGTCAGCCGATACCAGGGGTCCAGCTTGCCGGGCCAGGGCATCGAGGGGCTGCCAACCAGCACCAGTGCCCTCGGCCCCCCGTCCAGTGCCCAGGCAAGAGCGACCGCGCCGCCGTAGCTTTGGCCCAGGACGATGGGGTCGGTGACACCCAGCTGCGCGACCCCCGCCTTGATGAAACGCGCCTGGGCCAGCAGGCTGGTTTCGTCCAGCGCATCGGAGTGGCCAAGGCCGGGGCGGTCCACGACGGTCACGCGGAACCGGTCTGCCAGCTGGTCGCGCAAGGCGAAGGTCAGGTCGCGCAGGGACCCGCTGGCGCCGTGAAGCATCACCAGGTCGGGGCCCTGGCCCTTCATCTCGTAATGCAGGCGCTTGCCGTCCACGGTCACGAAGGACCCCGAGGGCGGGTAGGCCGCCTCTGCCGCCGCCTCGCGCGCCGAGGCCCGCCAGTGGGTGACACCGGCAAGGGCTGCGACGGCGATGAGGAAACTAGCGGCCAATCTCTTCGATATCATAGGGCGTTGACTGGTAGATCTCGTTGATCCAGTTGCCATATAGCAGGTGGGCGTGGCTTCTCCAGCGATTGAGCGGCGGCATCGCGGGGTTGTCATCGGGGTAGTAGTTCAGGGGCACGTTGATCGGGGTGCCATTGGCCACGTCGCGGTCATACTCCTGCTTCAGCGTGTCGCTGTCGTATTCGAAGTGGTTGAAGATATAGAGCGCGCGGTGGGCGGCATCCTCGACCAGACAGGGGCCGACTTCGTCCGATCCAAGCAGGGTCTTCAGGCCGGGGGCGGCGTCGATCTCGGCCTGGCGCATCTCGGTCCAGCGCGAGACCGGAATGACGAAGTCATCCGAGAAGCCGCGAAGATAGGGCGAGGTCGGGCACAGGTTCTGGTGACGGAAGCAGCCGAAGGCCTTGGCCGGCAGCATGTGCTTTTTCACGCCGTGGAAGTGGTTGATCATCGCCATCCCGCCCCAGCAGACGCCGAAGGTGGACTGCACATGGGTCTGGGTCCAGTCCATCACCTCGCACAGCTCGTCCCAATAGGTGACGTCCTCGAACGCCAGGTGCTCGATGGGCGCGCCGGTGATGATCAGGCCGTCGAACTTCTCGCGCTTCACCGCCTGGAACGACCGGTAGAAGGTCGCCATGTGCTCGGCGGCGGTGTTCCTTGTCTCGTGGCTGGACATGCGGATCAGCTGCAGGTCGATCTGCAGCGGCGTGGCACCGATCAGCCGCGCGAACTGGTTTTCCGTCTGGATCTTCTTCGGCATCAGGTTCAGCAGGCCGATCCGCAGGGGCCGGATGTCCTGATGCGCGGCACGGGTCGGCGACATGACCATGACGCCCTCGGACCGCAGCACGTCAAAGGCGGGCAGGGTTTCGGGCAAGGTGATCGGCATGGTCGGGGTCCTTGGGGCCAGAGGGCCATGAGCTAGGGGTTCGGTGTCAGGGTTGCAAGGCTCAGGCGCGGTCAATGGCCCGCGCCATGAGTGCGTCGAAGTCCTGTGCGCGCGCGACCTCGCCGACCTCCTCGGCCGTGACGGTCACACCCCAGCGCGCCATCGCGGCATAGCGCGGCTGGCGGTGGGCCAGGGCGCGGGCATAGGTCCAGCGGACGAAGTGGTCTGGATCGCAGGTTTCCTCGGTCACATGATGGGTTGCGCGGTATTCTTCCCACGCCGCATGAAGAAAGTGCGGCTGATAATACATCGGCTTCGGCGCGCGGTCGAAGCGGCGGACGAGTTCCGCGGTATGGGCGTCCGAGCCCTTGATCCAGACCATCAGCAGCGTCTGGGAGAGCTGCTTCATCACCGGGTCCGCCGGGTCCTCGGCCTCGACCACCTCGCAGATCGAGCCGGAGGTGTCGCAGACGAAGTTCGGGTAGCCGTAGATTTCCTCGGCCCGCTCCATGAAGCGGGCGGTGTCCAGGGTGGCGGCCACTTCGGCCGCTCGGTGCTGGTCCTGGCGCTTCATGTATTCGGCGAACGGCACGCCGCCCTTGGCCGGATCGCCCGGCTTGCCAAGGTAGGTCGACAGCGGGGCCAGATTGTCGAAGGTGATGTTCGACGCGATGTAGACGCTGTCGGTCATCAGCAGGTCGCGCAGCAGCGGGACCTTCATCGCCTCGCGCTTGAAGTTGTCGGCGATGTATTCACCCATGTAGCGGGTGCCGATCCGGTAATCGACCGAATAGTGGAACCAGTCGCCGTGATCGCGCAGAAGGGTGGAGAGGTAGGTCTTGCCAAGCCCCGACATGCCGAACAGCATGACCCGCTTGGCATGGGCCTTCAGGTAGTCTGAACCGGACCGGTAGATCATCGCGTCACCTCATCGCGGCCTCTGTTAGCGGCGCGCGGGGCGTTCCACAACGAAAAACCCCGCCACGACGGGCGGGGTTTGCCAGGCTGAGCCGGCCGATGGTTCAGAACAAGTAGCCGATCCGGACGCCAACGCCGACACCGGAGTTGTCGGTGAATCTGCCACTGACGATGTTGGTGGTCGCGTCGCCCAACTCGACGTAGCGGACGCCGCCGGTGATCTTCAGGTTGTCACGGGTGTAGGTCGCCGCCAGACCGATGCTGCGGAAGCCGTCAGTCGGGCCAAGGTTGCCGGTGAGTTCCCCATCGGACGGTTCGTAGCCAAGGGTCACGGCCCCCGACCAGGTTTCGTTGAACCGACGACCGATGCCCAGGTTATAGGTGATGCGGTCCTCGGGGTAGCTGACCAGCGGGATCGGAAAGGGGTAGTTCGGCGGGTCGATGACGAACTCGCTCCAGTCCACCCAGCGGATCGAGCCGAACAGCAGCGTGTCCTTGGCGATGCCGGTCTGGAATTCCAGGTTCACCGACTGCGGGATCTCGGTGTCGAAACCTGCCGGGGGAAAGCCAGCCTCGACGGATTCAAGGCTGTGGGTGATGGCCGAGTTGTAGGTCAGCGCGACGCGGGCAGCGATTTCTGGCTTTTCCCAAGCCAAGCCGACGACATAGCCCAATTCGGAATCGTAGTTCGTCTCCATCGTGTAACCGCCGGTAAGGCCCACTTCGCCATGTACCGTCTGGTAGCGCAGGCCACCGTAGACCGAGACGTTGTTTTCGAAGCTGTACCGCACGAGGGCGGTTATCGCGCTGGAGGTCAGCTTGGCCGTTGATCCGGCAAGAGGATAGCTGCCAGGACCAGGAGTACCGGGATAGGCCACATCTGCCCCGATCGGCTGGTCAAGGACCATCGCGAAATCCAGGCGTTCGCCGATGTCCATCTTGTAGCCAAGGCTCCAGCTGTTGAAGCTGGGCGCCATGTCGCCCGAA
>PNNE01000002.1 GCA_013824055.1 Rhodobacter sp.
ACTGCGGTCGACGGGCCTGCGGGCCGATCCTGCGGCGAGCGGACCGAGGCGTCGTTCACCTTGATCACGGTAAAGCTGATGTTGTCCTGATCGGGATCGTCCAGCCGCGTCAGCTCTTCCAGCAGCCGCTCGGCGATTTCGGTGGACGGGCCTTGCGGGCCTTGTGCAGCACCCTCTCGATCTGCGCATCGGTCAGGAACTGCAATCCGTCCGAGGCGCAGACGACGATGTCGCCCGCCTTCAGCTCGAACGGCCTGGTCGGGCAGTCGATCTTCGGGATTCGCGTGCCCATCAGCACCGAGATCAGGCAGTTGCGGTCCGGATGGTTGGCCGCGACCTGCGGGTCCATCAGGCCGGACTTCACCATGAAGTCGATCTGCGGTGCCATCGAATGGTCTTCGTTCAGCTGCGTCAGCCGCCCGTTGCGAAACAGGAACAGCGGCGAATCCCCGATCGAGATCCACCACAGCCGGTTTTCCACCAGCGCCGGGACGACAAGGGTCGCGCCCATCCCCTCGGTCTCGGGGTGGCTGCGGGTGTGCTGGCGCAAGGTCTCGTTGGCCAGGTCCGCGACACTGCGCAGGATTTCCGGCGCGCGCGCCTCGAAGGCCACGACATCGGCGAAATGGAACTTCAGCTCGCTGAAGACCTCGGTCAGGATGATCTTCGACGCGACATCGCCCGCAGCGTGACCGCCCATCCCGTCCGCAAGGACGACGAAGCCGGCCTCGGCACCCACCGGGAAATCGGCCGTTATTGCGTCTTCCTGATAGTCGCGCGCACCCTGGCTGATGCCCGACGCAACATCATACCGTGGCTCACGCGATCGCCATATCATTACCGTCTCCCTCGGACGCAACCGCCGACCAGTTGAAGTCGGGCGTACACAATACTTTCAACATAAGGGTCGTTTCACCGATCTGGATCACGTCACGGTCCCCGACCACCGACGTGGTAAGCAGGGGCTTGCCGTTCAGGCGCACCAGGTTGGACTTGCCGCCGTGCCCCAGATGAAACTGGTGCGTCGCCGGGTCATAGGCAATCGCCGCGTGGTTCTGGCGCGAGACCGCCATGTCACCGAAGTCCAGCGAGATGGTCTGGTCCGCGCCCCGCCCGATCTGCGAGATGCCCCGCATCACCGGAAACGCGGCACCCCGGCCGGGACCCGAGACGATCACCAGCCAGCCGGTCGGATACATCACGACGCCCGCCTTGTCGCCAGGCTCGATCGAGTCGTCCATCCGGCCTTCGTCGAACAGCGGCACCACGGCTGCCGGCTGCGGCTCGAACCCCAGGACGCGCGTCTTGGTCCGGGTCGCGCGCCGCCGTGCACCGGCATCGGCCGCGATCTCGCGTGCCGGGGTCGGGACCGGGCGGCAGGAACCGGCTCTTCCTCCATCTCCCAGATGTTGACGGCGGGGGTCGGGCCTTCCTTGGCCACCACGGCGCTGTTGGGCGTCTGGGTCAGCACCTCGGGGGCGCCACCCGCAAGCTTCGGGAAACGTCCCGCCGCCGGCCCGCTGCCCTGCGCGACCGACTGGATTGCGGCTTTCGTAGCCTCGATCTGTTCGGCCTGATCGCCGTCGAAACGTGTCGCGCGCCTCGATTTCGAGCGTCCAAAGAGCCAGGCGAAGAATTTCATGTTCGTACCCCGAACCCCGGACCTGCCCCGAGGCTTCATCATTGTTGCCCAGGTCAGGTTACCAAGGCCTGAAGAGCCAAAGGTCGCCCTTGCCAGACCGCTGCATCCAGAACCAAACCGCCCCGCCCGCCAACCACGCCCGCCAACCTTCTCCGCCCCCGCGGCCCGAGACGGACTGACAGACCACCCCTCCTGCCTGCGAAATATTCAATAACTTTGTCCAAAAAATGATCCTAATTCGGTCATTTCACGGATCAAGTCTTTCCGCTGGTTCAGGCCACGCGGCTGACAACGAAATCTGCAAGTTGGGAAAGAATGTCACGCAGCGGATGTTCGGGCAAATTGTCCAGCGCCGCCTTGGCCTTCGCCGCCCAGGCCAAGGCATCACTCCGGCACGCAGATATTGCGTCGTACCGCTGCAGAATCACCAGAGCCTGTGCCAGGTCGCCCTCGCGCTGGTCGCCCTTTTCAATCACGCGCGTCCAGAAGGCCCGATCCCCCGGACTGGCCCTGGCCACGGCCTTGATCAAGGGAAGGGTCAGCTTCCTTTCCCGGAAATCGTCGCCGGTATTCTTGCCGATCACTGCGGTCGAGCCGCCGTAATCCAGCATGTCGTCAACAATCTGGAAGGCAATTCCCAGGGCATCACCGTAATCGCGCAGCGCCGCGATCTGGGCCTCGCCGGCGCCTGCGATCACGCCGCCCACTTCTGTCGCCGCCGCGAACAGCGCCGCCGTCTTGCCACGGATGACCTGCAGATAGATCCGTTCGTCCGTCGCCAGATCCGTGGCCGCCGTCAGCTGCAGCACCTCGCCCTCGGCGATGGTGGCCGAGGCATCGGCCAGGATGTCCAGCACCCGCAGGCTTCCCGTCTCGACCATCAGCTGGAAACTGCGGGCAAAAAGGTAGTCGCCCACCAGAACCGACGACTTGTTGTCCCACAACAGGTTTGCCGTCGGCCGCCCGCGGCGCCGATGACTTTCGTCGACCACATCGTCATGCAGAAGCGTCGCGGTGTGGATGAACTCGACCGTGGCGGCCAGCTTCACATGGTCCTGCCCCGCGTAGCCCAGCATCCGCGCCGCGGCCAGCGTCAGCAGGGGACGCAACCGCTTGCCGCCGGCCTCGACCAGATGCGCCGTGACCTCGGGGATGCGGGGCGCGTGTTCGCTGGCCATCCGCGCGCGGATCAGGACGTTCACCGCCGCCATGTCGTCGGCCAATGCGGCGCTCAGCCGGTCCTGCGGCGCCATCGCCTTGTCCACCGCCGTCTCGCCCGCACCGTCCATGCTGCCTGCCGCCCTTGCCCCGCGCGAAGGGCGGGATTAACTGAAATCCATGAAGGAACTTCTGCGCACCAACGACCCCACCATGATCGCCTTCGCCACCGTCCTGCTTGAGGGCGAGGGTATAGCGACCTTTCCGCTGGACGTCCACATGAGCATCCTGGACGGAAACCTTGGCATCCTGCCGCGCCGGTTGATGGTGGCCGACCGCGACCACTTCCGCGCCGCCGCCATCCTGCGTGACAACGACATCCCGGTCAGCCCCTGATGTTCGCCACAGAGGACCTCTCGGACGACGGGTTTCTCTGCGGCCGGGTCCGTCTGCTGCAACCCCTGAAAGGCTACCGCGCCGCGACCGACCCCGTGCTGCTTGCGGCCGCCTGCCCGGCGGTGGCGGGGGAAAGCGTGCTTGACCTTGGGTGCGGGGCGGGGGCTGCGGCGCTGTGCCTTGGCCAGCGCGTGCCGGGCCTCGCGCTGGCGGGGCTGGAGCTGCAAGCCGCCTATGCCGACCTCGCCCGCCGCAATGCGGCCCGGAACGGCATCCCGGTCGAAGTTCACGCAGGCGACCTTGGCCGAATGCCCTCGGCCCTGCGCCGCGACTTCGACCATGTGATCGCCAATCCGCCCTACTATCACGCCGGCGGCAGCCCGTCGCCCGTCGCCACCCGCGCCACGGCGATGCAGGTGGACACCCCCCTTTCCGGCTGGGTCGGCGCTGCCACCCGCCGACTGCGCCCCGGCGGCTGGCTGACCCTGATCTGCGGCACCGACGGCCTGCCCGAGGTCCTTGCGGCCCTGTCCCCCAAGCTCGGCTCTGCCGCCGTCCTGCCGCTGGCCAGCCGCGAGGGCCGCCCCGCCCTGCGCGTCATCGTCCAGGCCCGGAAAGGCGGCCGCGCACCGTTTCGCCTGCTCGCGCCCTTCGTCATCCACGCCGGAGCCGCCCATGACGGCGACCGCGAGAGTTACACTCCCGCCGCCCAGGCCGTGTTGCGGGATGGCGCCGATCTCCTCGCGCACTTCCGCTGAATTGGACGCAACATTCTGTCACAGGGCCGTAACAACTGATGACACGACTCGGGTTTCGTGGTGCACTTCACCGGCAACAACCAAGGAGGACGACCATGACGATCCAATCCCATCTGGTGGAACTGCGCAGAAAGCACGAGACCCTTGCTGACATGGTCGAAAAGGCCCAGCGCAGCCCCGGAGTGGATGATCTGAAGATCGCCGAACTGAAGAAGCAGAAGCTGAAGCTCAAGGAGGAAATCACCCGGCTCAGCGCTCACTGATCCTTTTTGGCGCTGGCTTTCGCGGCCAGCGCCGCCCCACCCGCGATCAGCACCGCCGCAAGGGCGATTGTCCATGTCAGCGGTGTGATCCCGGCAGCCACCAGTGCCAGGGTTGACAGCAGCGGCGCCGCATAGCTTGCCACGCCCAAAAGCTGGATATCGCCGCGTTTCATGCCGACATCCCAGGTGAAGAAGGCAGCGCCCACCGGCCCGATCCCCAGCGCCAGAACCGCCGCCCAGCCCAGCGGACCCTCCGGCCAGACCGTCTCTTCAAGCGCCAGATGCGCGGCAACCGACAGCGCCGCCGTTGCCAGGCAGAACACGGTGACGCTTGCTGTCGGAACCTCGCCCAGCCGCCGCGACACCACCGAATACCCTGCCCAGGTCAGCGCGCAGACGAAGGCCAGCCCCAATCCCAGGGCCGAGCCACTCCCCGCGTCCCCCCGCCCCAGCACGATCACCGCCGCCCCGGCAAAGGCGATCAGCGCCCCGATCACATGCGGCGCCCGCAGCCGCTCACCCGGCAGCAGGCCCGACAGAAGCACGATGAACAGCGGCCACAGATAGGCGATCAGCCCGGTCTCTGCCGTGGGCGACAGTCGGAAGGCGGTGAAATACAGGAAGTGATAGCCGAAAAGTCCAATGGTACCAAAGGCGTAGACCTTCCAGCTGACACCGCGCAGCACCCCGAACCCTTGCCGGGCCGTCCAGATCAGCCCGATCAGCCCGCCGATCCCGAAACAGATCGCGTTCAGCAGCAGGGGCGGCACCGGAGCGCTGCCGATGGTGAACAGCGCCAGCAGCGACCACATCAGCACGGCAGAAAAGCCGATCAGCGTTGCCTTGCCCCTGGTCACTTTGCCCTCCACTCGGCTGGCCCTGCATAACCGCGTGCCCTGCAAAGGAAAAGGCCGCCCCGAAGGACGGCCCACCATGCTCCTCGATGACTTCGTCTCTCGTCGCGACGCTCCCGACGAGAAGACGAAGTCGCACGAGGAGGCGTCAGACGAAGAACTGCCCGCCGTTCGCGCTGATGGTAGAGCCGGTGATGAACCCGGCATCGTCAGAGGCCAGGAACACCACGATCCGCGCGATCTCCTCGGGTTCGCCCAGGCGCCCCACCGGGATCTGCGGGATGATGCGTTCGTTCAGCACCTTCTCGTCGATGGCGCGCACCATTTCCGTGCCGATATAGCCCGGGCAGATCGCGTTCACCGTGATTCCGGCCCGCGCACCCTCCTGCGCCAGCGCCTTGGTGAAGCCCAGGTCGCCGGACTTGGCCGCCGAATAGTTCGCCTGGCCCGCCTGACCCTTCTGGCCGTTGATCGAGCTGATATTCACCACCCGGCCGAACTTCCGGTCCCGCATCCCCGACCACAGCGGATGGGTCATGTTGAACAGGCCGGTCAGGTTGGTGTCGATCACCTCTTTCCACTGGCCCGGAGTCATCTTGTGGAACATCGCATCCCGCGTGATGCCCGCGTTGTTCACCAGCACATCCACCGGACCCAGATCGGCCTCCACCTTGCTGATCCCCGCCGCGCAGGCGTCGTAATCGGCCACCGACCACTTGTAGGTCGGGATGCCGGTCTTCTTGGTGAAGGCCGCTGCCGCCTCGTCGTTGCCGGCGTAGTTCGCCGCAACCGTGTAGCCCGCCGCCTTCAGCGCAACCGAAATCGCCGCCCCGATTCCCCGCGACCCGCCCGTGACCAATGCAACCCGTGCCATTTTGCCTCCTCCCGGCATACTGTTGTATTCCTTGTAATCCTGTTACCGAAATGAAAGCGGGCGCGCAAGATTATTGCGCGCCCGCGTCAAGCTTCCGTCCGAAACGATCAGGCGCGTTCAAGGCACATGGCGACACCCATGCCGCCGCCGATGCACAGCGTGGCCAGGCCCTTTTTCGCGCCGCGACGGCCCATCTCGAACAGCAGCGTGTTCAGGATGCGCGCACCCGAGGCGCCGATCGGGTGGCCGATGGCGATCGCGCCGCCGTTCACGTTCACGACCTGCGGGTCCCAGCCCATGTCCTTGTTCACCGCGCAGGCCTGGGCCGCAAAGGCCTCGTTCGCTTCGACCAGATCAAGATCGCCGACCTTCCAGCCCGCCTTGGCCAAGGCCTTGCGCGAGGCATGGATCGGGCCGACGCCCATGATCGACGGGTCAAGCCCGGCGGTCGCGTAGGACGCGATCCGTGCCAGCGGGGTCAGCCCGCGCCTGGCCGCTTCTTCTGCCGTCATCAGCACCACGGCCGCAGCGCCATCGTTCAGACCCGAGGCGTTGGCCGCCGTGACCGAGCCGTCCTTGGTGAAGGCCGGACGCAGCTTCTGCATGCTTTCCAGCGTCGCGCCGTGGCGGATGTATTCGTCCTGATCCACCAGGATGTCGCCCTTGCGGGTCTTCACGGTGAAGCCGACGATCTCGTCCTTGAACTTGCCGGCCTTTTGCGCGGCTTCCGCCTTCGTCTGGCTGGCCAGCGCGAATTCGTCCTGCATGTCGCGGCTGATCTGCCACTGGTTCGCGACGTTTTCCGCCGTCTGGCCCATGTGATAGCCGTGGAAGGCGTCCCAGAGCCCGTCCTTGATCATGCTGTCGACGAAATTCATGTCGCCCATCTTCTGCCCGGCGCGCAGGTGCGCGACATGGGGCGACAGCGACATCGATTCCTGCCCGCCCGCGACGATGATCTTCGCGTCGCCCAGCTGGACGTGCTGCGCCCCCAGCGCCACGGCGCGCAGGCCCGAGCCGCAGACCTGGTTCAGCGACCAGGCGCTGGCCTCTTTCGACAGGCCCGCCTTGATATGCGCCTGACGCGCCGGGTTCTGGCCCTGACCGGCGGTCAGCACCTGGCCCAGGATCGTCTCTTCGACTTCGGCCTTGTCGATCCCGGCCCGCGCCACGACGGCTTCGATCACCGCAGCACCCAGGTCATGCGCCGGTGTATTGGCAAAAGCGCCGTTGAAGCTGCCCACGGCGGTTCGGCCCGCCGACACGATTACGACATTGGTCATCTGGTTCCTCTCCCACTAGCGCCCGAGGGTGCGCCACGGCACGAGGGGCTCGCGCCGCATCCAATCATGCCCTAAGGGCATCCTGCTGCAAGTGCAATAACGATGGCGCCGCAGGACCGATTCCTGCCCGGCCTGTCGCAAGCCGCCCCTTTGGACCAGCGCCTTACCCGATCAGGAGGCCTTGAGATTGGGTCGCCCGTGCCGAAAGGCGCGAAAGTCGGGCGTCACTGTCGGTGGGCCGAAAAGGTAGCCCTGCAGACACCCCACGCCCGCCTGACGCAGCCAGTGCGCCTCACCCTCGGTCTCGACCGATTCGGCGACCGCATACATTCCCAGCTCCTGCGCCATCGCGATGGCCGCGCGGGTCGCGCCTTGCGCCTCCGGCGTCCTGTCGATGTGCTTGATCAGGCTGCCGTCGATCTTCGCAATCTCGAATGACAGGTCCTGCAAGGTCCGCAGCGAGGTCATTCCGGCGCCGAAGTCATCCAGCGCGAACACGATCCCATGCTCGCGCATTTCGGACATGAAGGGTTTCAGCACGTCGGGCACCTGCATCGCCGAGGCTTCGTTGATCTCGAGGATCAGGTTCTTGCCCAGGCGCGGCGCTTCCTGCAAGGCGCGGCGCAGGATGTCGGACCAGGGCCGGTAGCCCACCGACCGGGCCGACATGTTGATCGACACCCGGATCTGCGGGTTGCGCTGCATCGCCAGCAGACCCAGCTGCAGCGAGGCGCAGTCGATCTCGCGTCCCAACTGGCGCTGTTCGACCACCGGCATGAAGTCGCGCGCCGGGATCACCTGGTCGCGCAGGTTCAAAAGCCGGATGAACCCTTCGAAGAAGCCGATGATCGTCGGGTCGGCCGCATAGACCACCGGCTGGAACGCCAGCCGCATCCGCCCGTCCTTCAGCGCCGAGGCGACCAGCGCCAGCGTCTCGCGGTCCTGCGCCGAAATCGCCGCGTTCAGGGGGCTTGAGACCAGCGGGTCGCGGTCGAACTTCGACACCTTCGGCCCCTTCATATAGCTCATGTCCTGCCCCCGTCCGATGACTTCACGCTCGACACCCTAGGCCAGGATCGGTAAACGGAAGGTCAATATTCACATTTTGTTCCAATTCTCCCGATCTCCGATACAGGGGTTTCCGCCATGCAAAATGCCGACAATTCGACGCGTTGCCCCTGGTGCGGCACCGATCCGCTGTATGTCGCCTATCACGACCACGAATGGGGCCGCCCCGAACGTGACCCCCGCCGCCTGTTCGAGCTGCTGATTCTGGAAAGCTTCCAGGCCGGGCTTTCCTGGATCACCATCCTGCGCAAGCGCGACCATTTCCGCGCCGCGTTCCAGGGCTTCGACCCTGCGGTCATCGCGACCTGGGGGGAAGCCGAGACCCTGGGCCTGCTGCAAGACCCCGGCATCGTCCGCCACCGCGGCAAGATCGAGGGCACGATCCGCGGCGCGCAGGCCTGCCTTCGGATCGAGGCGCGCGAGGGGTTCTCGCCCTTCCTGTGGTCCTTCGCCCCGCCACCCGGCCCTCGTCCCGCCACCCCGGCCCAGGTTCCCGGACAGACCGCGCAATCCCAGGCGATGTCCAGGGCGCTGAAGGCCGAGGGCTTCAACTTTGTCGGCCCCACCATCACCTATGCCTTCATGCAGGCCTCCGGGATGGTCAACGACCACATCGCCGCCTGTGACTGGGGCTGACCCCTTGGCCTTTTCCGCCCCAACGGCCATATAGGGACAAACATCCATCCGGAGGTCCGAATGCTGGGTCTGGGCGAAAAACCGCAAGCCGACGCGAACCTGATCAAGGACGCAACCGAAGCCTCATTCATGGCCGACGTGATCGAAGCCAGCCGCGAGGTGCCGATCATCGTCGACTTCTGGGCCACCTGGTGCGGACCCTGCAAGACGCTTGGGCCGATGCTGGAAACCGCCGTCAAGGCCGCAGGTGGCAAGGTGAAGATGGTCAAGGTCGACGTCGACCAGAACCAGCGCATCGCGGGCCAGTTGCGCATCCAGTCGATCCCCACCGTCTATGCCTTCTGGCAGGGCCAGCCCGTCGACGGCTTCCAGGGCGCCGTGCCTGCCTCGGAACTCAAGGCCTTCATCGACCGCGTCTCTGCCCTAGCTGGCGACGGCGGCCTTGCCGAAGCCATCCAGGCCGCCGAGGACATGCTGACCGAAGGCGCGGTCGTCGACGCCGCCGAGACCTTCGCCGCGATCCTGGAGGAAGAGCCCGAGAACGCCGCCGCCTATGCCGGGCTTGTCCGCGCGCATCTGGCGCTGAACAACCTCGACCAGGCCGAAGCCTTCATCACCGCCGCCCCCGCAGCCATCGCCAGGTCCAAGGAACTGGACGCCGTCCGCGCCCAGCTGGAACTGGCCCGCCAGGCCGCCAACGCCGGGCCCGAGGCCGAGCTTCGCGCCGCCGTCGATGCCAATCCCGAGGATCACCAGGCCCGCTACGACCTCGCCGCCGCGCTTCTGGCCGCAGGCAACCCGCAAGAGGCCGTCGATCAGCTGCTGGAACTCTTCCGCCGCGACCGCGAATGGAACGACGGTGCCGCCAAGACCCAGCTCTTCACCATCTTCGAGGCGCTGAAGCCGCAGGACCCCATCGTCTTGGCCGGTCGCCGCCGACTGTCGTCGATGATATTTGCCTGACCTCATCCACGGGCTAACTAGGTGTCCATGATCACCGCAGCCGACCTGCCGGACACCATTCCGGTCTTCCCGTTGCCAGGGGCGCTCATGCTTCCCCGGGCGCGCCTTCCCCTGCACATCTTCGAACCGCGCTACCTGGCGATGATCGAAGACTGCATGAAGACCAAGCACCGCCTGATCGGCATGATCCAGCCGCGCGAGACGCCCCAAAGCGAAAAACGGGCCGGAGAAAAGCGCCTGCAAGCCATCGGCTGCGCGGGTCGCCTGACCGGCTTCTCGGAAACCGAGGATGGCCGCTACATGGTCACCCTCTCCGGCGCGTCGCGCTTCCGCGTCAAGGAAGAGGTCCAGGGCTTCACCCCCTACCGCCGCTGCCTTGTCGACTGGGCACCCTTCGCCCGCGATCTTGGCCCGACCGAAGACGACCCCGGCTTCCGCCGCGCCGAGTTCATGTCCCTCCTTGGCCGCTACTTCACCCGGCTGGATCTCTCGACCGACTGGAACAGCCTGCGCGAAGCCGAAGTGGAGCTTCTGATCAACTCGCTTTCCATGCTGTGCCCCTTCTCCCCCGAAGACAAACAGGCCCTGCTTGAGGCCCCCACCCTCGTCACCCGTCGCGAAACGATGGTCACACTGATCGAATTCGCCCTCCGCGGCAGCGGCGAGGAAGAGACCCTGCAATGAGCGAACCCGCCGACCGCCGCATGCTGGAGGCTCTGGTCTGCCCTGTCACCAACGCCGTCCTGACCTATGACGCCGAGCGTCAGGAACTGATCTCCAAGGCGGCGCACCTGGCCTTCCCGATCCGCGACGGCATCCCGATCATGCTGATCAGCGAGGCGC
>PNNE01000029.1 GCA_013824055.1 Rhodobacter sp.
TTGACCCGCCACCTCCTCTTCCTCACCGGCACCCGGGCCGACTTCGGCAAGCTGGAGCCGCTTGCGGCCGCCGCGCGGGATGCGGGGCATCGGGTCGCCTTCTTCGTCACCGGCATGCACATGATGGACCGCTATGGCCTGACCCGGAACGAGGTGCGGCGGATGCCGGGGGTTGGGGTGGAGGAGTTCGTGAACCAGGCCGAGGGCGATCCGCAGGATCTGGTCCTGGCCCGCACTGTCACCGGCTTCTCCGCCTTTGTCCGCGCGCAGAGGCCCGACCTGATCGTCCTGCACGGCGACCGGATCGAGGCGCTGGCGGGGGCGCTGGTCGCGGCGACGAACTATGTCCGCTCGGCCCATGTCGAGGGCGGCGAGGTGTCGGGCACCATCGACGAGGTCTTTCGCCACTGCAACACCAAGCTGTGCACGCATCACTTCGTGTCCTCCGAGGCCGCCGGTCGCCGGGTCCGCGCGCTGGGCGAACCGGACGAGACGATCCACCCCATCGGCTCGCCCGAGCTGGACTTCCACGCCCGCCCCTCGGGCGTGACGCTGGGCGAGGTCCGCGCCCGTTACGAGATCCCGTTCGACCAGTATGGCATCGTCACCTTCCACCCCGTCACCAGCGAGCAGGACACCATCGGCCAGCAGGCGGAAGACCTGTTCGCGGCGCTGGAGGCCTCGGGGCGCAGCTTCGTCGTGATCGCGCCGAACAACGATCCGGGCTCGAAGGCCATCTTCCAGGTGCTTGACAGGCTTCCGAAATCCCGTTTCCGGGTGCTGCCCTCGATGCGGTTTGCCCACTTCAGCGAGCTGATGAAGAACGCGGCCTGCATGGTCGGCAACTCCAGCGCGGGGGTGCGTGAGGCCCCGTTCCTGGGCCTGCCCTCGCTGGACATCGGGACGCGGCAGTCGAACCGGTCGGATGCCCCCTCGGTCACGGCCTGCGAGGCGGCGGATCGCGCCCGGATCCTTGGTTTCCTGGCAACGCACTGGGGCCGCCAGGCAAGCCCGCACGAAGGCTTTGGCCAGGGTGGCGCGGCAGAGCGGTTCGTTGAAACGCTGGCCCGACCGGACTTCTGGAACCTGAGCCTGCAGAAGGTCTTCCGTGACTAGGCCGGGTCCCGCGCTGGCGATCTACCTTGCGACGTCGCGCCTGATCCCGCTGGCCGCGCCACGGCTTCTGGCCCGTCGGCTGGCGAAGGGGAAAGAGCTTCCCGACCGCTGGCGCGAAAAGCTGGGAGAGCCGTCGCTGCCAAGGCCGGACGGCACGCTGATCTGGGTGCATGCCGTGGGTCTGGGCGAGGTCCTGGCCCTGCGCGGGTTGATCGCGGCGATGGCGGGGCAGTCGGATGCGAATTTCCTGGTGACCTCGACCACCCGCGGCTCGGCCGAGGTGCTGGCAAGCAACCTGCCGCCCCGGACCCGCCACCAGTTCCTGCCACTGGACGCGCCCGCCTATCTTGCGCGGTTCCTTGACCATTGGCGGCCGGACCTGTCGATCTGGGCCGAGCAGGACCTCTGGCCCGGCGCGGTCCATGCCGCGGATGCGCGGGGCATCCCGCTGGCGCTGGTCAACGCCCGGATGAATGCCGAGGCCTACGCCCGCCGCCGCCGCTGGGCGGGCCTTTATGCCGACCTCTTCGCCCGCTTCCGCCTGATCACTGCGCAGGACGACGCGACGGCTCGCCACCTGCAAGGCCTTGGCGCCAAAGGGGTATCGGTCAGCACTTCGCTGAAGGCCGCGGCTCCGCCACTGGCAGCCGACCCGCAGGCGCTGGCTCGGGCGCGCGAGACGCTGGTCGGGCAGCGCCCGGTCCTACTTGCCTCGTCGCATCACGAAGATGAGTTCGTGACCCTGGCTGCCTTCCGCGCGCTGCGGCATCGGCCGCTTCTGGTCATCGCCCCGCGCGACCCATCCCGTGGGGCCGAGATCGCGGCGCGGGTGGTCGAGCATGGGATGACGGCCTCTCTCCGGTCCGCGGGGCAGGGTCCGGTGGCGGATGTCTGGATCGTCGATACGCTGGGCGAGATGGGGCTTTGGTACCGGCTTTGCCCGGTCACGATCATCGGGGGCACCTTCGGTCCGACCGAGGGCCACAACCCGTGGGAGCCTGCCGCCTTGGGCGCGGCCATTCTGCATGGCCCCCGGACCGGCAACTTCGCGGACGATTTCTCTGCGCTGCACCAGGCTGCCGCGGCGCGTCTGGTGATGCCGGACAGCCTGGCCGCCGCGCTGACCGAAGACCACGCAGAGATGGCCGCCCGCGCCCAGGCGCTGTCCCAGTCCGCACAGGGGTCTCTGGCCCCGCTTGCGGCCGAGCTTCTTGCCCTTGGGGGGCTTGCATGAGGCTGTGGGTCTTCCTGCGCCTCTGGTCTGCGCTTTGGCACCTGGGTTTGCCCTTGGTGCTGGTCTATCTCTGGCGCCGAGGTCGCAAGGACCCCGACTACACCCGTCACCTGGGCGAGCGCTTTGGCCGCTATCCGCAGAACCTGCCCGGAGCGGTCTGGGTCCATGCCGTCTCGTTGGGCGAGGTCCGGTCGGCGGTTCCGCTGATCCGCGCGCTGCTGGACCGCGGCGAAACGGTCGTCACCACTCATTTCACCCCCGCCGGCCGGCGTGAGGCCTGCAAGGTCTTTGCCGCCGACATCGCCGCGGGCCGGCTTGCCGCTGTCTGGGTTCCGGTCGAGACTTCATGGGCTTACACGTCGTTCTTCAAGGCCTTCCGCCCCAGGCTGGGACTGGTGATGGAAATCGAGATCTGGCCGCGGATGATCTTTGCCTCCCGCACGGCGGGTGTGCCGCTTTACATGTGCAACGCGCAGTATCCGACCGATTCGATGGCCCGCGACGCCCGTTTCGGCATCCGTCCCGCCCTGATGCGCGGCTTTGCCGGGGCCTTCGTCAAATCGGACCTGCAGGCGCAGCGCTTTGCCTCGGTGGGGGTGCAGAACATCACCGTGACCGGCGAGCTGCGCTTCGACCAGCCGATCCCTGCGGCGCATCTGGCCGCTGCCACCGCCCTGCGCCCCAGCCTTGGCCCGCGCCGGGTCATCGCCTTCGCATCGGTCACCGAGCCTGAGGAGGCGCTGTTCCTGGCTGCGGCCCAGGAGATCCTGTCCGTCCGGACGCCGCCGATCATCCTTTTCATTCCCCGCGCGCCCGAGCGTTTCGGGCCAGTGGCCAAGGCCATGACGGACAAGGGCATGCTCTTTGCACGCCGCAGCCAGCGGTTGGACCGCGGGTTTGCCGCACTCTCGCAGGCGCCGATGGACGTGCTGCTGGGGGATTCGCTGGGCGAGATGTATTTCTACCTGGGCCTCGCCGACCGTGTCGTGGTGGGCGGCGGGTTTCAGCCGAAGGGCTCGCACAATATCATCGAGCCCTTGGCCCTGAAGCTGCCGGTGCTAGTCGGTCCGCAAATTCAGACCATCGAATATCCGGCGGTCGAGGCGATTGCAGCCGGGGTCTGCCATCAGACGTCCGCCGACCGGCTGGTGAGGGACGTGCTGGACTGGCCCGACCCGTCGCCACAGGCGATCAGCGCCTTTGTCGCCGCCCATTCCGGGGCCACGGCCAAGACCCTGGCCGCCATCGCGCCGCTCATCAGGCCTTGACCATCAGGCCTTGACCATCAGGCTTTGACCAGGCCGTCCTTCAGCTGCTCGGACAGCAGGAATTCCACCAGGCGAAAGTCATGGGGCGTGTCGATGTCATGGCAGCGCTCGGCAGGAAGCACGTAAGGGATGACGCGGCCCTCGTAGATCGTCCTGGCCCGGCGCAGATAGTCCGGGTTCACCACATAGACCATGCCCACATGCTCATAGACCCTGGGCGCATCCTGCCGCGCCCAGACCCCGCCGGGCAAGGGTTTCGACACCTGCAGCGCGCCCTTTGCGTCAGGCTCCACAAGGTTGAAATATGGATTCTTTCGCGCCTCGCAGACGCTCATGACCATGTCAGGATGTTCGATTTCGTAAAGTGTCAAAGCACCATTGATATCCTGGGGCAGGCGCAGGGGCGACGTGCAGTCAAGGTCCAGGAAGGCCGCGACCGGGCCGACCAGGGCCTCGCTGGCGGCCAGGGCATGTTGCCAGACCCCCCATTTCGGCGCGGTGTCGGTGGCCAGGTCGGCCGGACGCAGGCCGATGTCCAGCGCGCCCCGCTTGACCGCGTGGGCATAGATCGCCTCGTCATCGGTCGAGACGACGACAGCGCCCACGCGCGGATTGGCGAAAAGCTGGTCCAGCGACCAGTCGATCAACGGCTTGCCGCACAGCGGGCGGAAGTTCTTGCCCGGCACGCCCTTCGACCCCTTGCGCGCCCCGATATGTCCCAGGATCATCACCAGCCTCCCCGTTTGGCGCAAAGCCTTAGCGCGAAGGTCACGGCGATGCCAGCACCGGCGGGCGGCGCTGCGGCCAGTCGGTCGCGCGGTGCCAGGCCTGGCCGATCGCCAGCACCTTGGCGTCATCGCCCGACCGACCGATGATCTGCATGCCCATCGGCAGACCTTGCGGACCGAAACCCACGGGAACCGACAGGGCTGGCAGGCCGATCAGGCTGGCGGGAATGACCACTTCCATCCAGCGGTGATAGCTGTCCATCTTGCGCCCTGCGATCTGCTCTGGCCAGCGCCAGTCGGCAGGGAAGGGCCAGACCTGGGCCGAGGGCAGGACCACAGCATCATACCGGTCGAACATCCGCGCCGCATGGGCATGCCAGCGGCTGCGGATGACGCTGGCCTCATAAACCGCCTGCGCCGACAGCCCCAGGCCCTGCTCGATTTCCCAGATCGTCGGGCTTGGTCAAGGCGCGCTTGGCCGGGTCTTCGGCCAGGGCGCGCTTGCCGCCCGCGTTCAGCATGGCCCGCAGAGTGACCCAGGCGGACCACAGCCTTGCGGCCGGAAAGGGCGGCGGCAGGGGATCGACCGCTGCGCCCAGGTCCTCCATCTGCCGCAGGGCCGCCTGGCACAGGTCCAGGATGCCCGGCTCCATCGCATAGTCACCGCCCCAGTCGCCCAGCCAGCCGATCCGCATCCCGTCGATGCCGCGGTCAAGTCCCGACAGCACATCCGGCACCGCGCGGGGAAAGGGGACCTCGGGGTTCTCGCCCGCCAGCACCAGCAGCAGCCGTGCCACATCCTCGATGCTGCGGCCCATCGGGCCCTCGGTCGACAGCGTCGAAAGGTGGGTCTCGCCCTCGGCATCCTGCGGCACCAGCCCCCATGTGGGTCTGAAGCCGTAGACGTTGCAGAAGGCGGCGGGGTTCCGCAGGCTGCCCATCATGTCCGACCCGTCCGCCACCCAGGCCATCCGCGTCGCCAGCGCCGCCGCCGCCCCGCCGGACGAGCCTCCGGCGCTGCGCGTCAGGTCATAGGGGTTTCGCGTCACTCCGAACACGGGGTTGAAGGAATGCGAGCCCTGGCCCCATTCCGGCACGTTGGTCTTTGCCGCGATCACTGCCCCTGCCGCCCGCAGCCGCGCGGCCACAAGGTCGTCCCTGGCCGGTACATGGTCGGCGAAAAGCGGCGAGCCCCAGGTGGTCCGCAGGCCTTTCGTCGCCACCAGGTCCTTCACGGCAAAGGGAATCCCGTGCAGCCATCCTGTGGCAGAGACATCGTCCAGCGCCCGCGCCTCGGCCATCAGTGTGTCCGGATCGCGCAGCGAGATGATGGCGTTCACAGCAGGATTGACCGCCGCGACCTGCGCCAGCCACGCCGCCATCACCTCGGAGGGGGCAACCTTGCGGGCATGGATGGCCCGCGACAGTTCACAAGCCGACCAGTCCAGCATGAAGTTCTCTTCTGAAGTGCTGTGTCCGGGGGGCCAACCCCCCGGACAACTGGTTTCAGGACCCTACTTCTGCAACTCGGTCCAGATCGCGGTCATGTATTCCAGCCCCTTGCCCCGGCAGGTCGGCAGGAACTTGCCCGCGGCCTTGTGCTCTTCCGGGACCACGACCTCGGGCGCGGTCTTCATGTCTTCCGGCATGAAGGCTTCGGACCCGGCGATGCCGTTGGCATAGCGCGCAAAGGCCGAGATCATCGCGGCGTTCTCGGGCAGCATGATGAAGTCCATGAACTTGTAGGCTTCCTCGACGTTGGCCGCGTCCTGCAGCAGCATGACCGAGTCCATGAAGATCGGATAGCCTTCCCTGGGATAGCCGAATTGCACGTCGCCGTTGGTGTTGATCCGCGCCCGCATCGTCGAGCCGTTCCAGTTGACGCTGGCTGCCCAGTCGCCGTTGGACAGCCGCTCGGTCGCGCCGTAGTCCATGCTGATCCAGTTCGGCTTCGCCGCCAACAGGACGTCGCGCGCCTTCTTCATGACCTCGGGGTCTTCGCTGCAGGGCTCGCCGCCGACATACATGGTGGCCAGGGACACGATGTCGATCATCTCGGGAACGACGTTGATCTTGCCGACAAGCTCGGGCGGGACGTCCAGGAACACGGCCGAAGTGTTGATGTCGCCGCCATAGATCCTGGTATTGACCGCAATGCCGGTCGTGCCCCACTGCCACGGGACCGAGAACTTCCGGCCCGGGTCCCAGGCCACATCGACCCATTCCGGGGCGATGTTCTTGTGGTTCGGCAGCTTGGACAGGTCCAGCTCCTGGACAGGCCCTTTTCGACCCAGATCGGCACATAGCTGGCCGAGGGCACGACCAGATCAAAGCCGGAGCCGCCGGCCTCGACCTTGGCCAGCGCCACGTCGTTGCTGTCATAGTCGGTGACGGTCACCTTGATTCCGGTTTCCTTCTCGAACTTCTCCAGAAGCTCGGGGCTGGTGTAGTTGCCCCAGTTGTAAAGCTGCAGCACGCCCTCGGCCCCGGCCAGTGAAGCCGAGGCCAGAAGCATCGCGGTTGCGGACAGAAGATGTCTCATTGTCTTGTCTCCCGGTTGGTTATCAGTCGTTCTTGCGCGTCAGCAGGAAAAACAGGGTCAGAAGGACCACGGTCAGCCCCAGCAGCATGGTCGAGATCGCGTTGACTTCGGGCGTGAAGGACCGGCGCAGCTGGCCCAGCATGTAGGTGGGCAGCGTGTCCTGCCCGGCGGACTTGACGAACTCGGTAATCACCACGTCATCCAGGCTGATGACGAAGGCCAGCATGGCGCCCGCCATGATCCCCGGTGCCAGAAGCGGCAGCGTCACCCGCCGGAAGGTCTGCCAGGGTGTCGCGTAAAGGTCGGCGGCGGCCGTCTCCAGCGCCAGGTCCATGCTTTCCAGCCGTGCGCGGATCGGCAGGTAGGCGAAGGGGATGCAGAAGGCGGTATGGGCCACGATCAGGTAGCCCAGGCCCTGATAGCCGGTGGCGACCTTGATGATCCCGAAGAAGATCAGCAGGGCGACCGCTGTCACCACCTCCGGCACCATCAGGGGCTGGTTGATCACCACATAGATGAAGGTCTGCCCCTTGAACGCGCGGCGCCGTGTCGTCCCTAGGGCGGCCATCGTCGCCAGCGTCGTGGACAGGACCGCCGCCGACACGCCGATCACCAGCGACCGCATCGTGGCCGCCTTCACGTCGTCGTTGGCCCAGGCATCGGCATACCAGTGCAGCGAGAACCCGCCCCAGACCGCGACCGAGTTCGAGGCGTTGAAGGAAAACGTCACCAGCGTGACGATCGGCAGGTAGAGCAGCACGAAAGCCGCGATGGCGATGGTCGCAAAGCCGGGCAGGCGGCTGACCTGGAACCCCCGCTCAGCCATGTCCGGCCCCCCGGTCGCGGTTCGCCACCCGGACATAGACCAGCAGCGCCGCCATCACGATGAACAAGAGCGCCACCGACAGAGCGGCCCCCAGGGGCCAGTTCTTGCCTTGCAGGAACTGCAGCTCGATGAAGTTGCCGATCATCATGTTCTTGCCGCCGCCCAGGATGCGCGGCGTGACATAGGCCCCAAGCGAGGGCACGAAGACCAGGATCGACCCGGCGATGATCCCCGGCTTGACGATGGGCAGGATCACCCGGCGCAGGGTGCGCCAGCGGCTGGCGTAAAGGTCGTAGGACGCCTCCAGAAGCCGCATGTCGAAGCGCTCGATCGTGGCGAAAAGCGGCAGGACCATCAGCGGCAGGTAGACATAGGTCATGCCGATCAGGACGGCGGTCTCGGTGTAGTTGATCTGCAAGGGCGTCTCGATGGCCCCGGCCCAGATCAGCAGCGTGTTCAGGATGCCCTCGTTGCGGATCATCTCGTTGATCGCGAAGGTGCGGATCAGCAGGTTGGTCCAGAACGGAATGGTGATCAGGAACAGCCACAGCGCGCGCTGCTGCTGCGGTCGCGTGGCGATGAACCAGGCGGTCGGGAAACCGATGGCGAAGGTCAGCGCCGTGGTGGTCAAGGACAGCCAGACCGACCGCCAGAAGATCGTCAGATGCGCATCGGCCAGCGCATAGCGCTCTTCGAAGATGTCGTAGGTGAAGAGGATGCCCTTCCACCCGTCCAGCGAGAATTCGTGGATCACGTTGCCGGTGTCGTTCGCGGTCAGGAACGAATACCACACGACAATCAGCAGCGGCCCCGAGGCTGCGAAGGCCAGCACCACCAGTGCCGGCAGCGACAGAAGCCAGCCGTTGCGGGCCGAGGTCCTGACGGCGGTGTCCTCGGCGCGGCTCATCAGTCCTCCACCCGCTGCACGGAGCCCTGGGCGAAGGTGACGCCGACGTTCTGGCCTTCTGCCATCCCGGCCTCGCCCGACACCGGGTTTTGCAACCGCGCGACCAGTTCGGTCCCGTCGGCCAGGGCCAGGTGGCAATGCGTGTCGGTGCCGAAGTAGACCAGGGTCCTGACCTTGGCCTGCAAGCCGCCATCGCTGGCCTGACCAAGGCGCAGCTGTTCGGGGCGGATGCTGACGGTGGCCTGGCCGCCCGCCCGCAGGCCTGGCACCTCGATCCGCTCGCCGGTGGCCAGGCGCAGGGTCGACTCCTCGGCCGTGCCGGTCAGGAAGTTGGTCTCGCCGATGAAGCTGGCGACGAAGCGGTTCTTCGGGTGGATGTAGATGTCCCTGGCAGAGCCGATCTGCTGGATCCGGCCCGCGCTCATCACCGCGATGCGGTCGGACATGGTCAGGGCTTCTTCCTGGTCGTGGGTCACGAAGATGAAGGTGATCCCGGTTTCCAGTTGCAGCCGCTTCAGTTCGATCTGCATTTCCTTGCGCAGCTTCAGGTCCAGCGCGCTCAACGGCTCGTCCAGCAGAAGCACCTTCGGCTGCGGCGCCAGCGCCCGGGCCAGTGCCACCCGTTGCTGCTGGCCGCCCGACAGCTGGCCGGTCTTGCGGCCTGCCATCGCCTCCAGCTTGACCAGCGCCAGCATCGCGGCGGTCCGCGCCTTCACTTCGGCGGCGGGCTTGCCAAGCATTTCAAGGCCGAAGGCGATGTTCTGCGCCACCGTCAGGTGCGGAAACAGCGCGTAGGACTGGAACACCGTGTTCACCGGCCGACGGTTCGGCGGCAGGGTGGTGATGTCGGTGCCGTCCAGCAGGATCGTGCCCTCGGTCGGCATCTCGAACCCGGCGATCAGGCGCAGCAGCGTGGTCTTGCCGCAGCCCGATGGCCCGAGCAGAGTGAAGAACTCCCCCCGCCGGATGTCCACCGACACGTCGTCCAGCGCCCGGACCGCACCGCTGCCTTGCCCGAATGCCTTGACGACATTCCGGGCCGAGATGGTCACCGCATCGGTCACGTCCGCCCCCTCGTCAACCGCGTTTGATCATATTGCGCGGAAACTTTCTTTACCGACAAGCGATTCCTTCCGGCTATCCGGCCATCGGCGATCTTTTCGCCGCCCAGGGCACGGCGCGCTCGATTTCCGCGCAAAGCGAGACAAGCAGTTCGTCTTCGCCAAACGCTGCCGCCAGATGCACGCCGATGGGCAACCCCTCCGACGACCAGCCCAGGGGCAGGCTCGCGGCCGGTTGCCCGCTGGCGTTGAACACCGCGCAGAACGGAGAATAGGCGAAAATCCCGTCTGGCCCCGTGCGATAGGTGACGTAATCCTCGGTGTCGTGGGCGAAGCGGCCCACCTTTGCCGGAGGCTCTGCCAATGTCGCCGACAGCAGGATGTCCGGCCCGCCATCGACGAAGAACCCCGCCATCTGCCGCCCGAAGGCATGAATCTCGCCGACCGCCTGCAGATAGCGTGTGGGGTGCAGGGTCTGCGCATGGGCCCAGGCCCCGCGGCCCACCCCCTCGACCTCGTCCGGCCGCGGCGCGCGGTCGCCCAGAGCGGACCGGATCGACAGCGCGGTGCCGATGCCGACGATGTCGGTCCAGGCCCGCATCATCATCGGCACATCGGCGCGGGGCCGCGCGGGTTCCACGATGTGCCCCAGGCTTTCCAGCAGGCGCCCCGCCACGCGCACCGCTTCGGCGACCTCGGGATGGATCGGCTCGCCGGTAAAGGTCGTGTCGCACAAGGCCACCCGCAGCCGCCGGGGCGGGCGCGAGATCGCTGCGGCATGGCCGCGCCCCAGGGGGGGTGCCACATAGGGCGCGCCCAGGTCCGGCCCCTCGCAGGCGTCCAGCATCACCGCCGTATCGCGGACCGACCGCGTCAGGAACCCGTCGATCGCCATCCCCGCCCAGCCTTCGCCGGCATAGGGACCGTCGGGCAGTCGCGCCCGCGTCGGCTTGAACCCGAAGAGCCCGCAGGACGAGGCCGGTATCCGCACCGACCCGCCGCCGTCCGACCCGTGCGCGAAGGCGACGATCCCC
>PNNE01000170.1 GCA_013824055.1 Rhodobacter sp.
TCTCTCCCGGCTTTCTTTGCATTGCGGACCGTGCGGCGTATCATCCGCCCATGCCCTACACGATTGGCCCCCTGCAGTTTGATCCGGTGCAGCGCACCCTGGCGCGTGCAGGTGCGGTTGTCGAACTGGGGCAGCGGGCCACGGACCTTTTGCTGGCCCTGATCGAGGCGAACGGCGCCACGGT
The DNA here is from genome assembly GCA_013824055.1 of Rhodobacter sp. Classification (GTDB taxonomy): domain Bacteria; phylum Pseudomonadota; class Alphaproteobacteria; order Rhodobacterales; family Rhodobacteraceae; genus Tabrizicola. The sequence goes on from PNNE01000170.1 coordinate 185, forward strand.
GCCCAAGTCGGTTCTCCTGGACCGGGTCTGGCCAGGAGCGGTGGTCGAAGAAGGCAACCTGACCGTCCAGGTCGCAAACCTTCGCAAGCAGATGGGCACAGACGCCAACGGCCGCGACTGGATCATCACCGTGCCGCGCGTGGGGTACCGGATGGTCGTACCGGACGGCCCGATGCCTGGGCCAGTCGGCAACACCCGTCCGGTCGTCGCGGCGCTGCCGTTCGAGAATTTGTCGGGCGACCTCGACTCCGACTATTTCGCCGACGGCGTTGTGGCCGACATCCTGACGGCGCTGACCCGGTTCAACAAGCTGGCCGTGGTGTCGCGCAGTTCGTCGTTCATGTACAAGGGCCGATCGAATGACTCCCGCACTGTCGCGGCAGAGCTGGGGGCGGGCTACCTGCTGGAGGGGTCGGTACGGCGCGCCGGTGAACGCCTGCGCATCACGGCGCAACTGGTCGACGGGGCGAGCGGTGTCAGCCTCTGGACAGAGCGTTTCGATGGCGACCTGAACGAGGTCTTTGACTTCCAGGACCGCATCACCGAGCGCGTGGCGACCATCGTGGCCCCGGCCATCGAAGCGACCGAACTGGCGCAATCACGCCAGGCCCGGCCCGAAAGCATCCAGACCTATGACATCCTGCTGCGTGCCAAGGCCTTCATCGATGACGAAACCGAAGCGGGCAACCGCGCCGCGCATGACCTGCTGGAGAAGGCGCTGCAGCAAGAGCCGCACAATCCGCAGATCCTCGGCCATATGGTCTGGGCGCTGGAACATCGCTGCGCCATGGGCTGGCCGCTGATCCATCCCAACGACGTTCAGCGCTGCGTCGACTAAGCCCGTCGCGGGATCCACCATGCGGCGGGCGATGCGCGCATTCTGGCGCAATGCGCAATCGCGCTGATCCAGCCGGGGCGGGACTACGATGCCGCAATGGCCGTCATCAAGCAGGCGGTGCAGGTAAACCCGAACGACCTTTACGTCCTGCAGGTGGCCGGGGTCATGAATGTCCATTGCGGCGACCCTGACACTGCCTTGCACTATTTTGACCGGGCGCTGCGGCTGGGGTTGCCCGACAGCTCGATCCGCTTTGCGCTGACCGGAACCGCCCATGTCCATATCCTGCGCGGCGACCATGCCCTTGCGCTAGGTTTCGCATCGCGGTCGCTGGCCTTGAACGATTGCTTCGATCCCACCTACTGGATGCTGATCGCCGCACACGCGCATCTCGGTCAGCTTGACAAGGCTCGGGACTGGCTGAGGGCGTTGCGACAGATTGCTCCGGACGCCCGGCTGTCGCGCATCATCGCGTCGCAGCCCTCGCTTCTGGCCGAGCGGTTTGCGCCGATCGTGGACGGCCTTCGCCTGGCCGGGTTTCCCGAGTGATCGCAGACGCGTTTGCAGGATTTCGGAAATCTTCACGTCCTCTTTCAGGACATGAAGACCGGTGTGAACGCAGGCTGCCTGCAGAAATCAACCCCTGCAGGAGAGAGCCATGACCACCCCATTGACCATCATCTCCCTGTCGCAAGGCAGGTTGGACATGCCACCACAGTCCGATGAGGCCTACTGGAAAAGCCACGAAGCTTACCCGAAACCCAAGACCCTGCCGTCCTGGCGCCGGGCACGGATCGCATGGCCGCGCTGGTGGCGGTCCTGCCGGGATGATCGTGGCTGATGTGAAGAGCCCAACATGAAAAAGCCCGGCCAAGTGCCGGGCTTTTCCAATGGATGGCGATGGCTTCAGTTGACCTGTTCCGGCTTCGCCTCGATCACCTTGGTCGCGCCATTGGCACGGGCGATCTCGATCCGGCGGGGCTTCATCGCCTCGGGGACTTCGCGGACAAGGTCGATGTGCAGCATCCCGTGCTCATGCACGGCGCCTGCGACGCGGACGTGGTCGGCCAGGGCGAAGCGACGCTCGAAAGCGCGGGTGGCGATGCCGCGGTGCAGGTAGGTGCGGTCAGCCTCGTCGGTCGCCTTGCGGGCCGAAACGAGCAGCGAGCCGTCCTTGACCTCGACGCTGAGGTCGTCCGGGCTGAACCCGGCGACGGCGATCGAGATGCGGTAGGCATCCTCGGCGGTCTTTTCGATGTTGTAGGGCGGATAGGTCGGCTGAGCCACGTCAGTGGACAGGACCCGGTCCATCAGGTCGGCGATGCGGTCGAAGCCGACGGTGGCACGGTAAAGCGGTGCGAAATCAAGGTTGCGCATTGTCATCCTCCTGGAAGCGATGTCAGACGCCTTCCCTTTGCGAGGGCAAGGCAGGTTGCCCGGGCCCGTCATGGCACCCGGATGACACTCAGGTAGGAAGCGGAAAACCCGGTTTCAAGACGTTCAGGGCGCCAGAAACTTGGCCCCGCCCGTTGCCCCTGCGCCAGAGGTGATGCGCTTTGGCGGCTTGCCCGGCATCCCGGTGACGCCGGTTCCCACGCTCTGCTCCGGCTGGACGGCGGCCTCGCTTGTCGCCTGGCCCCGGCGCAGCGCGGCCTTCAGCCGATCGACCTGCTCGGGCAGTTCCATGCCGAACGACACGGTCTGCCCGTTCCATTCGCCGCCCGCCGAGATCATCGACACGATCTTCGCCCGGTAGCCCGACCGGTCAAGCACCGGCGCCCCCGACGAGCCGTGCGTCACGTCGCAGTCCACCGCGATCAGGCGGTCGTCGCGCCCGACGACCTTGCAGACCCGCTGCCACGACAGCGCCTCGTCCCGGCCCTCGGCATAGGAGACGACGCTGACCTCGTCGCCGTTCGCGGGCCGGGCGACCACGAAGGGCGAGATCACCGCGCTGGGGATCGGCTGGGCCAGCTGAAGCAGGGCCACGTCAAGGTCGATCATCTCGACCGGGACCGGGTCGAGGTTGCGGTAGGCCGGGTCGACGATGGTTCTGCTGACAGCGGCCTCGACCAGTGCCGTGCCGTAGGCAAGACCGGCGTGAAAGGTGATGCGGTCGGCGGCCACCGGCACCCCGCCGGGGTCCAGCACGCAATGGCCTGCTGTCAGCACCAGATCGGCCGCGATCAGCGCCCCGGTGCAAAAGCCCCCGTCCGCGATGTTCACCCGACCCACGGGTTCAAAGCCGCGCAGGTCTTCACGGGTGACCAGTTCGACAAGGCCGGAGTTTTCCTGCGCCACCGCAGCGCCGGCCAGCAGAAGAAGCGCGGCAAGCGCCCTCATGGCCGGACGAACTTGGCACCCGCCCCGGTGCCGCCGGAAATCACGCTCACCGCCCTGGCCCCGCCGGACGAATCGGCCCGGCTGCTTTCCAGCGCGGCGCGCAGCGCAAGCAGCGGCTCGGCCAGCGGCACCGCAATGGCGACCTTGCGGCCGTCAACCTCGGCCTTGGCCGAAATGACCGAGACGACGCGCGCCACCCCGTTCTCGAAGGTGAAGACCGGCGCGCCGGACGAGCCGAAATCGACGTTGCAGGTCAGGATCAGCGCCTGACGTTCATCGGCCAGCACCTCGCAGGCTTCCTGGATGGTCGGGGCCTCTTCGCGGTACTGGGCGTAGGAGACGACGTCGACCGGATCGCCGCGGACCGGCGCCGCCCCGGTCTCGAACGGTTCAAGCGAGGGCAGGCGAATCGGCTGGCTGAGCTCGAGAAGCGCCAGGTCGCCGCTGACGCGGTCCAGCTTGTCCGTCGCCCCAAAGCGGTAGTCGGGGTGCGTCACGGCGCGGCTGACGCTGCGATAGGCGACGGCGCGGCCGTTGCGGAAGCCGGCCTGAAACTCCATCTCCTCGGGGCGCATCTGGACGCCGGTGGTCTTGTCGTACAGGCAATGCGCCGCCGTCAGCACCAGTTGCGGGCCGATCAGCGCCCCGGTGCAAAAACCGTGCTTGCCCATGACCAGCTTGCCGACGGCATCCCAGCCGCGCGCGTCATCCGCCGTTTGCAGCTTGACCATGCCGTCGTCCAGGGGCTGCGCCAGAGCCTGGAACGGTGCCAGGCCCGCAAGGGCCAGCCCTGCCGCCAGACCAGGGATCAGGTGACGCATGGAACCCCTCTTGCCCGCGCGGTCTTCAGGACTATGCGACGACTTTGGCGGATTTGGGGCCGGTCGCGCAAGCACCGGCTTCGGGTCAGCCGATCAAGGCGCGCGGCTGTGGCCCGCCGGTCGCCCAGTCGAGCAGTTCGACCGTGTGCACGACCGGGACTTCGGTGCCCGAGCCGATCTGCATCATGCAGCCGATGTTGCCCGCCGCGATCACCTGCGGTGATCTGGCTTCCAGCGTCTGCACCTTGCGGCGTTTCAACTCGGCACTGATCGCGGGTTGCAGCAGGTTGTAGGTGCCCGCGCTACCGCAGCACAGATGGCTGTCGGCGGGCTCGACCACCTCGAAACCGGCGCGCTTCAGCAGGTCTTTCGGCGCGGACTTGATCTGCTGGCCGTGCTGCAGGCTGCAAGCGGAGTGGTAGGCGACGCGCAGCCCCTTCGGCGCACCTTGCGGCAGGCCGATCGCGGTCAGCACTTCGCTGATATCCCTGGCAAGACCCGCCACCGTCGCCGCATCCTCGGCCAGGGGATCGGTGCGGAACATGTGGCCGTAGTCCTTCACCGTCGTCCCGCAGCCCGAGGTGTTGATGACGATGGCATCCAGGCCCCCTGCCCGCCTTTCGGCCATCCAGGCCCGGATATTGGCGGCGGCCGAAGCATGCGACAGGTCCGCCTTGCCCATGTGATGCGTCAGCGCCCCGCAGCAGCCCTGGCCCTTGGCCACGACGACCTCGCAGCCCAGCCGCCGCAGAAGCCGGATGGTGGCGTCGTTGATGTCGGTGTTCAGCGCCTTCTGCGCACAGCCGGTCATCAGCGCGACCCGCATCCGCCGCTCGCCCTGCGCGGCAAAGACCTGTGGATCGTCGTTGCGGCTGACCGGAGGGATCGTCTTCGGCGCCATCCGCAGCATCGCCTGGACCCGCGCGTCGGGGATCATCCAGGCGAAGGGCTTGCCGATCCTTGCCGCCAGCAGCGCCAGCCGGAACCGCCCCGGATAGGGGATCACCCGCGCCAGAACCGCGCGCAGCAGCCGGTCCATGACGGGCCGCCGGTAGGTCTTTTCGATATGGGCGCGGGCGTGGTCCACAAGGTGCATGTAATGCACGCCGCTTGGGCAGGTGGTCATGCAGGCAAGGCAGGACAGGCAGCGGTCGATGTGCTTGACCGTCTTTTCGTCCGCCGGGCGGCCCGCTTCCAGCATGTCCTTGATCAGGTAGATCCGGCCCCTGGGGCTGTCGAGTTCATCGCCCAGCACCTGATAGGTCGGGCAGGTCGCGGTGCAAAAGCCGCAGTGGACGCAGGACCGCAGGATCTGGTTTGCGCGCGCAATTCCGGGGTCGGCAAGCTGCTCCGGCGTGAAATTCGTCTGCATCAGATCATGCCCCGGTTCAGGATTCCGCGCGGATCGAATTTCGCCTTCACCCCGGCCACCAGCGCCGCCACCTCGGGTGCCTCGGAAGGAAAGGCCGGACCGCCTTCGCCCCGGACCAGCGTCGCATGGCCCCGGCCTGCGACGGCAGCCGCGACATCGGCACCGCGCCCCGGCTCCAGCAGCACCCAGATCAGCCCGCCACCCCAGTCCCAAAGAGCCGCGCCCCCCAGGCGCGCAACCACGTCGGCGGCGGCGGTCGGCAGGGTGGCGATCCGCCAGACCTCACCCGGCCTGCCTTGCAGGGGCACCACATCGCGCACCTCGCGCCAGGCCATGGCCGAGGCATCGCCCTCGATGACGTCACCACCGACGAGGTCGCGCAGCCGGCCCAGGCGATAGCCGACCGAGCCCGCCATGCCTTCCACCCGGATCAGCGACCGCCCCGAATGTCTGGCCACACCGGACACATCGAAGGGCGAGCCCAGCGCCGCCCGCAAGGCCGCCAGCCCTGCCGCATCCGCCAGCCCCTCGATCACCAGCGTCGCTTCGGCCTCGGGCTGGGCCTGGACCTTGAAGCTGACCGCGCTCAGCACCCCCAAGGTCCCCCGACTGCCTGCCAGAAGCTTCACCAGGTCATAGCCGGTGACGTTCTTCATCACCCGGCCGCCGTTCTTGACCACGGCTCCGCTGCCATCGACGAAGCGCACCCCAAGTGCTGCATCGCGGGCCGCGCCCACCTGCACCCGGCGCGGGCCCGAGGCGTTGGCCGCCAGCACCCCGCCGATGGTCGACAGGCCCTCGCGCCCCAGAAGGCCGCGCAGGTCCGGCACTTCGAAGGCCAGCCGCTGCCGGTCCGCCGCCAGCACCGCCTCGACCTCGGCCACGGGGGTTCCGGCCTTTGCCACCAGCGTCAGCGCGCCGGGTTCGTAAAGCTCCACCCCCGACAGGCCGCCGGTCTCCAGCACCTCGCCCAGCGCAGTGCCGATGGTCCGTGTCCCGCCGCCCCGCACCAGAAGCGGCCCCGAGGCCGCCGCCACCGCTTCTGCCAGTTCCGCTTCACTCGAAGGCCGCATCGACCTGCCTTTCATCCTTGCAGACATATCCCGGGGGGTCCGGGGGCTGGCCCCCGGGGCTTCAGCCAGCGCGCCGCGTCAGGCTCGTCGCCAATGGAAACACCTTCGCCGGGTTCAGCAGCCACTTCGGATCAAAGACATCCTTCACCCGCATCTGCGCCTCCATGTCGGCGGGCGCGAACTGCACCGCCATCAGGTCGCGCTTTTCGATCCCCACCCCGTGCTCGCCGGTCAGGCAGCCGCCGACCTCGACGCAAAGCTTCAGGATATCGGCGCCCATCCGTTCGCAGATCTCCAGATCGCCGGGCTTGTTCGCGTCATACAGGATCAGCGGATGCATGTTCCCGTCACCGGCATGAAAAACGTTTCCAACGGCAAGTCCGTGCTCTTCGCTCAACTCGCCGATCCGGCGCAGGACGTAAGGCAGGCTGGAAACCGGGATCGTGCCGTCAAGGCACATGTAGTCCGAGATCCTGCCGATCGCCGAAAACGCCGACTTGCGCCCCAGCCAGATCCGCTTGGCCTGGGCCTCATCCTCGGCCTCGACAAAGGCCACGGGATTGTGCCGCGCGGCGATCACCTTGATCAGGGCCAGCTGTTCGTCGATCTCGGCCCTTGACCCTTCGACCTCGATGATCAGCAGCGCCTCGCAGTCCGGATAGCCGGCATGGGCGAAATCCTCGCAGACCCGGATCAGCATGCGGTCCATGAATTCGATCGCGACGGGCAGGATGCCCGCCTTGATGATGTCGGCAACGCAGGCCCCCGCCACCTCGTTCGAGGCAAAGCCAGCCATCACCGGCCGCGCGCCCTCGGGCTTGGGCAGGATGCGCAGCCAGGCTTCGGTGACCACGCCAAGCTGGCCCTCCGATCCGCAGACGACCCCCAGAAGGTCCGGCCCCGACGGCTCGCCCCAGGGCCCGCCCAGCGTGACCACCGTCCCGTCCATCTGCACCAGAGTCACGCCCAGAAGGTTGTTCGTCGTCACCCCGTATTTCAGGCAATGCGCCCCGCCGCTGTTCATCGCGATGTTCCCGGCAATCGCGCAGGCCAGCTGGCTGGAGGGGTCGGGCGCGTAGAAGAACCCCTCGGCCTCGACAGCGCCGCTGACCGACAGGTTGGTCCGCCCCGCCTGCACCCGGATGAACCGGTTCGCGTAATCCGTCTCGATCACCGCGTTCATCCGCGCGACGCCCAGGATCACCGAATCCGCCGTCGGCATCGCGCCACCGGCCAGACTGGTCCCCGACCCGCGCGGGACCACCGGGACGCCGTGCTCCCAGCAGACCCGCAGCACGGCGCTGACCTCCTCGGTCGTGCGGGGCAGGACGGCGGCAAGCGGCGGGCAGCGGTAGGCGGTCAGCGCGTCGCATTCATAGACGCGCAGCCCTTCCGGCGCGTCGATCACGGCATCGGCGGGCAGGACGGCACGCAGTCGCGCCACGATCCGGGCCTTGCGGGCGATCACCCCCTGGTCGGGCGCTGGCATGTCCATTCGGCGATCCCCTGGCTGACTGGTAAGAAATTATAACCAATTTGCCCTGCTGACAAGAAGAATCCCGGCCCCTGAAGCCTGTCCGACAAAAGTGGAATCCGGTTTTGTCGAAAGACAGGCGACCACCAAGCCTTTAGAGCCTGTCCGACGCTTCTATCTGCGTCGGACAGGCTCTAGTCTTCGGGCATGACACTGGACCTTGGCAGCCTTCCGACACTTGACCTCATCCTGCTGGCGGGGTTGGTCCTGGCCTGGCTTGCCTCGGGCTGGCTGAGCGAGCATCCGCCGCGCAGCCTGCCTTCGGTGTCCCTGCTGATGGAGGACTACCGGCGCGACTGGATGCGGACCTTCGTCACCCGCCAGCCGCGCATCTTCGACGCCACGCTGATCGACAGCCTGCGGCAGGGCACCGCCTTCTTCGCCAGCGCCTGCATGATCGCCATCGGCGGCGGCGTCGCGCTGATCGGCAATGCCGCCGCAGTTCAGCGGCTGACCGACGAGCTTCCGCTGTCCGGGGGGCCGGAGGTCGCGCTGAAGATGCTGCCGGTGATCGGGTTCCTGGCCAATGCGCTGTTGAAATTCGTCTGGGCGCACCGGCTGTTCGGCTATTGCTCGATCCTGATGGCCGCCGTCCCGAACGATCCCGCGGACCCCCTGGCCTTCCACCGTGCCGGCCAGGCGGCAGAGATCAACATCACCGCCGCGCGCAGCTTCAACCGGGGCCTGAAGTCGATCTACTTTGCCCTTGCCGCCCTGGGCTGGCTGCTTGGCCCCTGGGGGTTGCTGGCGGGCACGGTTCTGGCCACCGGCATCCTGCTGCGGCGCGAATTTGCCAGCCATTCACGCCAGGTGATCCTGGCGCGCGAGCCTTAGGGCCAGTTGCCCGGCCACGGCCTCGCCCGAGAGCCGCGCCCCGGCGGCGGTCTGCTTCAGGCCCCCGGCCAGCGCCTCGCCGGCGAACCAGATCCGCTCGCCCACCGGGCGCTTCAGCACCTCGCGGGCCTCGGCCCTTCCGGGTCTGGCGGCGGCATAGGCGCCCCGGACGTGGCGCTCGGCGCTCCAGTTCGTCATGGTGCCGTGGGTGACGGCGCGGCGCACGTCCGAGCCGAAGATGTCCACCAGCCGGTCGGTCACGAAATCCACCGCCGCCGCGCGGCCCGCCGCCTCCATCTCCCAGGCGAAGTCGCCGCCGACAAAGCCGACCATCAGGTCAAGGTCGAAGGGGAAGGCCAGAAAATACAGGTCGTGGCGCGCATGGCGTTCGATCAGGACATCGTCGAAGGGTTTCAGGCCAAGCCGCGTGCCGTCGATCTGCACCGGGATCTTGGTCAAAAGCCCCATCGGCAGGTCGCAGATCGCTTCCCGGTGGCTGTCCGGCAGGTCGGGAGTGAAGGCGATGTCCTCGAAGGCAAGGACCCCGGTCGAGACGGTGACGATGACGGCCTGTGCGCGGATCGTGCCCTGCGTCGTCTCGACCTCGACCCCCGGCCCGTCCCAGCGGATGCGACGGACGGGCGTTCCCAGTGTCACCGGCACCTCGGCGCCCCAGCGGTGGATCAGCGCGCCAAAGCCCTCTCGGGTAAGATAGTTCGGGTCCAGCTCTGCCGCCGCGCGGTAGTCGGTCACGCTGATCTCGTCATCGTCCGCGCCAAAGTCCATCGGCCCGGCGAAGGTCGCGCTGACGCGCAGGCTGTGGCAGGCCTCGACCAGAGTCGAGAGCCGGTCACTGGTGCCCTTGTGTCGCTGGATGCAGGCGGCAAGTTCGGCCTCGGCACGCTTTTCGGCCGCCATCTCGGCCTCGGTGGCCTTCCGGCGACCGATCCACAGGTGGTCAAGCCCGACGTCATGGGGCTGCAAGGTCCAGCCCGCCGCGACGGCTTCGGGGAAGAACGGGTTGCGGTCGGCGGCGTGAAGCCAGGCGCAGCCGATGTCGAAGGGGACGCCGAAATCCGTGGTCGTGGTCAAGGCGCGGCCACCGATCCGGTCCATTGCCTCGACCACCCGGACGGTCAGCCCCGAGGTCCGCAGGCGCCTGGCCGCCGCCAGTCCCGCGCAGCCCGCGCCCACGATCACCACATCCACATCCGACATCCGGCACTCCTTCGCCTGCGCTGCGGACAGGATGACGGAGGGATCGATTCGTGTCACGGAAACCCGTCCTTGCCTTGCGGCAGCAGCCGCGCGGCAAGGGGGAGGCCCCGGTCAGGCCGGGGCCGAGGCAGGCTCAGGCGGCCTTTGCCCCCCTGCGGCCCTCGACCAGCCAGGCGATCACGGCAAGCCCCGCGGCGAGCAGAAGCCAGGCCCAGGCGGGCAGGAAGGGCGCGACGTTGACCTCGGTGGTCAGGTAGGCCTCGCGCGGGGTGATGCCGATCCAGCCGCGACCCACGGCAAGGCGGCCCTCGGCCACCGCGCGGATGTCGGGGGTGCCGGGTTCCAGCCGCGTGACACCACCCCGCGTCGCCTCGGCAAGCGGTGCCAGGTCCGCGCCAGAGGCAATCGTCTCGACGAATTCGCGAGGCGTTGCGGGGCCGACGGCGAT
>PNNE01000126.1 GCA_013824055.1 Rhodobacter sp.
AGCAAGCTGCAGACCGATATCGTCGCCCTGCGCGGCCAGATCGAATCGGTCGTCGGCGCGGCGCAGTTCAACGGGCTGAACCTGGTCAATGGCTCGCAGACCAGCGTGAACGTGTTGTCCTCGCTTGATCGCAGCGCCACGGGGGTCTCTGCCTCCAACATCACGGTCCAGGCGCAGAACCTGTCCACCACCGCGGGTAGGGCCCTGTCGGGCGGTGCGCTGGGCACGCTGTCTGGTGCGAGCGTTGCAAACGGAACCCCGGTCACTCTCGGCACGTTCACGTTCCAGGGTGGTGCCGCGGCACTGGCGGCGAATGCGCCGACCGCGAACCCGGCCACGGCGACCGGTCTGGTTGCCGGCGATGCGATCGAGCTGACGGTGGGCTCGACCACTGGCCGCTATGTCGTGCAGGAAGGCGATACCAACGTCGAACTGGCCGCCGGGCTTGGCGCAGCACTGACCCAGCGGGGCCTCTCGGGCAACGACTTCTCGCTTGCCGCTTCGGCCGGCGTGCTGACGTTGACCAACAACACCAACAACCCCACTGCAGTCTCGGTTGCCGGCTCGCGCGGGGATGGCGGTCTGGCCGGGCTGAACGCGATCGACGTCACCGACGATCCGCAGGCGGCGCTGGCATCGATCGAAGGCATGCTGCAGACCTCGATCGATGCGGCGGCGAACTTCGGTTCCGCGCAGAAGCGGATCGAGATCCAGTCGGAGTTTGTGGGCAAGCTGACCGATTCGCTCAGGACCGGCATCGGCGCGATGGTGGATACCGACATGGAGGAAGCCTCGGCCCGGCTGCAGGCGCTGCAGGTGCAGCAGCAGCTGGCCACCCAGGCGCTGTCGATCGCGAACCAGCAGCCGCAGGGTCTCCTGTCTCTGTTCCGTTAAGCACTTCGGGCCGCGGGGGGTGATCCTCGCGGCCCATCTCATCCCAACGCTTTCGAACAGATGGACACCCCATGACCTTCCATTCCGCCATCAGCTATGCCCGACCCGAGGCGCCGACACGTTCGCTGCGTTCGGTCGAATACGACCTTCTTGCGCAGACCACCCAGCGGCTGCGCACCGCCTGGGCCGACCGCGCGGCCGACTACCCCGCGCTGGTCCGCGCCGTGACCGACAACGTCACGCTCTGGTCGACGCTGGCCTCGGACGTGGCACTTCCGGGCAACGGACTGCCCGCCGCGCTGCGCGCCCGGCTGTTCTATCTTTACGAATTCACTGCCCAGCACAGCCGTTCCGTCCTGGACGACAAGGCCAGCATCGAGGTTCTGGCCGACATCAACATGGCGGTCATGCGCGGCCTGCGCGGCGACGGAGGCAGCAAATGAGCGGCCTTGTCCTCAAGCTTGGCCCGCATGAGCGGGTGCTGATCAACGGCGCTGTGATCGAAAATGGTGAGAAGCGGTCGCGCCTGGCGATCATGACGCCCAACGCCAATATCCTGCGCCTGCGCGATGCCATCCACCCCGAAGAGGTGAACACTCCTGTCCGCCGGGTCTGCTATATCGCCCAGCTGGTGCTGACCGGCGACGCCGACCCCGAGGATGCAAAGATGCAGCTTCTGCGCGGGATCGAACAACTCAGCCAGGTGCTGACCGACTATGACAGCCGCACGCAGCTGACCCTCGCCAGCCGCGCAGTGATGGAGGCGCAGCCCTACCAGGCGCTCAAGGCCTTGCGGGCGCTTCTTCCGCGTGAGGAGCGGCTCTTCGCCGCTGGCCGCGCATGAGCTTCCAGCCGGTCCTGCCGCTTTCAGGCTTCACCGGCTGGGGGTTTCTCAAGCGCACGATGGAACGGCAACAGGCCGTGCAGCAGTCGCTTCCAGTCCAGCAGCGGGACGAGGCCTATTTCCGCGACAACATCGGCAAGGCCGATACCGCCGAAAAACTGGTGAACGACAAGCGGCTGCTGCGCATCGCCCTTACCGCCTTCGGGCTTGAGGGCGATGTGAACAGCAGGGCCTTCATCCAGCAGATCCTGGAGGGCGGCACGCTGAAAGAGGGCAGTCTTGCCAACAAGCTGGCCGACAAGCAGTACCAGAAATTCGCCGCGGCCTTTGGCTACGGCGACTTTTCCGTTCCGCGAACCAGGATTTCGACCTTTGCGGACGAGATTCTGACCCAGTTCCGCGCGCGCAGCTTCGAGACGGCGGTTGGCAAGCAGAACAACACCTTCCGACTGGCGATGAACGCCGAACGCGAGATCCCGGCGCTGGCCTCCCGGACGATCAGCGAGAACGCCAAATGGTTCACCGTCCTGGGCAACGCGCCCCTGCGCGAAGTGATGCAGACTGCGCTGGGCCTGCCGAAAAGCTTTTCCTCGATCGACCTTGACCAGCAGGTCGCGGTCCTGAAAAGGCGGACCGAGGCGGCGTTCGGGTCATCGGACATCGGCCAGTTCAGCGACCCCAGGAAGCTGGAGGCACTGACCCGCCGCTTCATCCTGCAGTCCGAGATGCAGGGCCAGATGGCCGCCACCTCTCCGGCTGCAACGGCGCTGATGCTGTTGCGGCGGTAAGCTTGGCGCGGTGCGAGGCAGGTTGACGCTTCCAGAATCGAAGTCGCCAGACACTTCGTTCAAAGTCATCCCCTTGAACTGCCCACCATGGGCAGTCCAGCCGAGGGGGGCTTCCGCGGCCCCCGTCACCCCTTCAGGCTGGCCCGCAGACGCTCGAAACTTCCGGCAATTCCATTGGCCGGGGCGGGTTCGGCCAGAAAGCCGTCCAACTGCGGCCAGACCTTGATCGCCCGGTCGATCAACGGGTCCGAGCCTGAGGCATAAAGCCCCGCCTGGATCATCATCTCTGCCCGGTCATAGGCCCCCAGCAGCCGCCTCGCCTCGCCGATCATCTGGTTCTCGTCCTCGGATGCCGCCTCGGGCAGCGACCGGGAAACCGAGCGGAGCAGATCGATGGCCGGAAACCGCCCCCGCTCGGCAATCCGCCGCTCCATCACCACGTGACCGTCAAGGACCCCGCGCAGGATGTCGGCCACCGGCTCCTCCATGTCCGACCCTGCGACCAGGACCGAGAAGACGGCCGTGATGTCCCCCATCCCCTCCGGTCCCGGACCCGCACGCTCGGCCAGGCCCATGATCGCCTGCGTCAGCGAGGGCGGAAAGCCGCGCAGCGACGCATCCTCCCCCCCCGCAAGCGCGACCTCGCGGTGCGCCTCGGCAAAGCGGGTGACGCTATCGACCAGAAGCAGCACGTGTTTCCCCTGATCGCGGAAATGCTCGGCCACCGCCATGGCCGTCAAGGCGCACATCCGCCGCATCAGCGGCGACTGGTCCGACGTCGCCGTCACCACCACGCTGCGCGCCATCCCGGTCGGACCCAGAACACGCTCGGTGAACTCTCGCAGCTCGCGGCCCCGTTCGCCGACCAGAGCGATGACGACGACATCCGCCTCCACTCCGCGGGCGAACTTGGCAAGAAGCGAGGATTTGCCCACGCCCGAACCCGCAAAGAGGCCGATCCGCTGCCCGCGCACCAGGGGAAGGAGTGTGTCGAAGACCGCAACCCCCGTCTCCAGCCGCGCGCCCAGCCGACGCCGCGAGGCCGCCGGGGGTGCCGGGGTGCGCAAGGCGCGCGGACGCGCACCGCGCAGCAGCGGGCGTCCGTCCAGCGGCTGACCCGTCGCATCGATGATCCGCCCGATCCAGCTGTCGTCCGGCGCGATTTCGGCCTTGCCCAGAAGCTCGACCCGGTCGCCGATCGCCATCCCGTCGCCCGAGGCATCCGGCAGGACCGAGCAGCGCCCCGGCGTCAGCCGCAGCACCTCGCCCCCGGCCACGCCGTCACGGCTGTGGATCAGCACGCGGTCGCCGATCGTGGCGGTGTCCAGCCCGGTCACCTCGGCCATACCGCGTCGTGTCTCGGCCACCCGCCCGACCCGCCGCAGTGGCGCGCTGACCGCGATCTCGGCCAGGAGACCATCAAAAATTCCAGCCACGGGATTCTCCCTTTGTTCGCTCTCAACCGTTTCTAAAGGAATCACCCTTAAGCCTTGGTGAAGTTGGTCGTGGGAGAAGCCCCGATGTTTGAGAAACTGGAAATCACCCGAATGGCGCAGGCTCTGGCCGCGCAGTCCGGGTCACGCATGGCGGTGATCGCCCAGAACGTGGCGAATGCCGATACCCCTGGCTACAAGGCCAAGGATGTCCCTGCGTTCGCCGATGTCTATGCGGCCCAAGGGCTGGAGATGCGTGCCACGCGCAGCGGACACCTTGTCGGTCCATCCCCGGCGACAGGGCCGATCCCCGACATCGTCCGCGGCCACGAATCGCCCAACGGCAACTCGGTCTCGCTTGAGGCCGAGATGGTGAAATCGGTCGAGGCGCGGCAAAGCCACGAGATGGCGCTGGCGATCTACCGGGCGACTTCGGACGTGGTCCGCGCCAGCCTCGGCCGGCCGCGGTAAGGGGGTAGCACATGGGCAACGATCTCCTCTCTTCGCTTTCCTTTGCGGCCTCCGGCATGGAGACGCAGGCGATGCGGCTGCGGCATGTTTCCGAGAACATCGCCAACGCCGACACGCCCGGCTACCACCGCAAGGTGATGACCTTCGAACAGGCCATGGACAGTGGCCTGGTCAGGGCCGGTCCGGTGAAACTGGACCAGACCGATCTGACGAGGATCTATGATCCCGGGCACCCGCTCGCGGATGACACCGGTCACTACGACGGCTCGAATGTCGATCTGGTGATCGAAATCGCTGACGCGCGCGAAGCGCAGCGCAGCTACGAGGCGAACCTCAGGCTGTTCGATCAGACGCGTCAGATGACGCAAAGCCTGTTCGACCTGTTGCGACGGTAAGGGAGATCCAGAATGGACGTGAAGACCTCTTTCGTTTCCCAGGCCTATGCGAATGCCCGGACTGCCGCCGCCCCCCAGCCAAAGGAAGGGGCGGCGGAACAGGGTTTCGCGAAACTGGCCGGAAATTTCCTGGGCGCCTTGCAGGAGCACGAGGCGACGGCCCGGTCCGCCATGACTGGCGGTGCCGATCCCCATGCGCTGGTCCAGGCACTTGCCTCATCGCAGATGGCGGTCGAGACGGTGGCGACAGTCCGCGACCGCGTCGTCGAGGCCTACCAGGAAATCCTGAGGATGCCGGTATGACCGAGCCGATGATCTATGACCTGACCCGCCAGGCCCTGTGGATCTGCGTGGTGATCTCGGCGCCTCTGCTGACGATTGCCCTCGTGGTCGGCGTCGTCATCGGCCTGTTCCAGGCCCTGACTTCGGTGCAGGAGATGACGCTGACATTCGTCCCGAAGGCCGCCGTCATGCTGGGGGTCTTCTGGCTGTCGATGAGCTTCATGACCTCGACCTTGGTCTCGTTCTTCACCGAGACCATCATTCCGCAGATCGCGGGGGGCTAAGAGATGGACGCCGCCGGATATGCGACGCTTAACCGCCAGTCTGGCCTGATGCGCGAGATGGGCGTGGTGGCGAACAACATCGCGAATGCCTCCACCACCGGTTTCCGGCGCGAGGGCGTGGTCTTTTCCGAATATGTCGCGGCGCTGGGCCAGGACCCGTCCTTGTCGATGGCCCATGCCAGCGGCCGCCATGTCGATCTGTCGCAGTCGACGCTTAGCCAGACCGGCGGGCAGTTCGACTTCGCGATCCAGGGCGAGGGGTTCTTTCTGATCGAGACGCCGCAGGGCCAGCACCTGACCCGGGCCGGCACCTTCACGCCGTCGGCCGAAGGGGAACTGGTGACGCCGGACGGACACCGGCTGCTGGATGCCGGGGGGGCGCCGATCTTCGTGCCGCCGGATGCGAGAGCGTGGCAATGGCCTCGGACGGGACCTTGTCCACCGGCGGTCAACCCATCGCCCAGGTCGGGCTCTGGCAGCCTGCGGACCCGCTGTCGCTGCGCCATCAGGCGGGGACGATGTTCTCGGCCGATGCGGTGGAGCCGGCCGAGGGTGCGACGGTTCTGCAGGGGATGCTGGAGGACAGCAACGTCGAGCCGGTCTCCGAGATCGCCCGCATGATCACTGTGCAGCGTGCCTATGAACTTGGTCAGAAATTCCTGGATTCCGAGGACGAACGTGTCCGCGGCGTGATCCAGGCGCTTGGTCGATAGGAGGCCGCGATGAAGGCTTTGCAGATCGCTGCAACGGGGATGTCGGCGCAGCAGATGAAGGTCGATGTTGTCTCGAACAACCTCGCGAACATGTCGACCACGGGCTACAACCCCCGCCGCGCCGACTTTGCCGACCTGACCTACCAGCAGGTGGCCCGTCCCGGCAGCGTCACCGCGGCGGATGGCTCGATGCTGCCGACGGGCGTGCAGATCGGGTTGGGCGTGCGGCCCGCAGCGGTGTCGGTGGTGATCGGCCAGGGGACACTGGATGCCACCGGGGGCGATCTGGACCTGGCCATCGACGGCAACGGCTATATCGAGGTGCAGATGCCCTCGGGCCAGATCGGCTATACGCGCGACGGTGCGCTGAAACGGTCGGCCGAGGGGCTGATCGTGACCTCTGACGGCTATCCCGTGGTGCCGGGAATCACCATCCCGACGGACGCGCGGGGGCTGACGATCTCGCCCTCTGGCGAAGTCTGGGCTGATTTCGCCGACCGGGTCGATCCCGAGCTGATCGGCCAGATGACGATTTCGTCCTTCCCGAACGAGAAGGGGCTGGAGGCGATCGGGTCCAACCTCTTTCTGGAAAGCCCTGCCTCGGGCACGGCCTTCTCGGGCGCGCCGGGGCAAGAGGGTCTGGGGACGCTGCGACATGGCTACCTGGAGTCAAGCTCGGTCGACGCGGTGCGCGAGGTGACGGAGCTTATCAAGGCGCAGCGCGGATATGAGCTGAACGCCAAGGTGATCACGGCCGCCGACCAGATGCTGGCCGCAACGACGCAGGTGCGCTGATGCTGAGGGTCCTGCTCCTGGTCGCCCTTGCGGCCCCCGCCTCGGCGGAAAGCCTGGTCGCGACGCGGACGATCCGGGCGAAGACCCTGATCGCCCCCGAGGATCTGACCCTGGTCAGCGCCGAACTTCCCGGTGCGCTGAGCGATCCGGCGCTGGCCGTGGGGCTGGAGGCGCGCGTCTCGATCCATGCCGGAAGGCCGGTGCGGCCGGGAGACCTGGGTCCACCGACCCTGGTCGAGCGCAACCAGCTGGTCACGCTGGTCTTTGTGTCCGGCGGGCTGGCGATCTCGACCGAAGGTCGCGCCCTGGCCCGGGGGTCGGACGGCGATCAGATCCGGGTGATGAACCTGGGCTCACGGAATACGGTCACGGGTCGCGTCGGCCCGGACGGAGCAGTCTATGTCGGATGGAATGGATAAGATGATGATGCGGTCCTGGATGATTTTGACAGTGGCGCTGGCCGGCTGCGGCAAGCTGGAACAGGTCGGGCGCGCGCCCGAGTTTTCGGGGCTGGCGGGAACGGACCAGCACTATGCGATGTATGCCTCGTCGCTGCCCGAAGATCAGCCGCCCGCCGCGATGTCGGATGGATCGTCGCTTTGGACCGGGGGCACTCAGTCGCTGTTCGGAGACCGGCGCGCCGCGCAACGGGGGGACATCCTGACCGTGGTGATCGAGATCGACGACAGCGCCTCGATCTCGAACTCGACCGGCCGCAGCCGCAATGGCGAGCAAAGTGGCGGCATCCCCGATCTTCTTGGCATCCCGCAGCGGCTGAACGAAAGCCTGCCCGAGGGGGCCAGCATGGGCGACGCCTTTGACATGAACTCGTCGTCGACCTTCAGGGGCCAGGGCTCGGTCGCGCGAAAGGAGAGGTTGACCCTGCGCATCGCGGCAACGGTGGTCGAAGAGCTGCCGAACGGCGTGCTGAAGATCGAGGGTCAACAGGAAGTCCGGGTCAACTTCGAGATGCGTGAGCTGATCGTGACCGGCTATGTCAGGCCCACCGACATCTCGCGGCAGAACGAAATCACCTACGACAAGATCGCGGGTGCCCGGATCGCCTATGGCGGCCGCGGCCAGATCACCGACATGCAACAGCCGACCTATGGCCAGCAGGTCGCCGACATCGTGATGCCGTTCTGATCATGGGCAAGCTCATTCCCGTCATTCTTGCACTGGTCGGCCTTGGGGGGGGCGTGGGCGCGGGACTGTTCCTTCGCCCCGCCCCGCCGCCTCAGGATCAAGCCTCTGCGGCCGCAGACAAGGCCGCGGAAGACGCGGAACACGCCGAGGCAGGTGAAGGCGAAGAGGGAGAGCCAAGGGAGGGCGTGCCGGAATATGTCAAGCTGAACAACCAGTTCGTGGTCCCGGTTGTCGAAGAAGGGCGGGTCGCCGCCTTGGTGGTCTTGTCCCTGTCCCTGGGGGTCGACCCCGGAAGCACCGAGATGGTCTATCTGCGCGAGCCGAAGCTTCGGGACGCCTTCCTGCAGGTGATGTTCGATCACGCCAACACCGGTGGCTTTTCGGGCTCGTTTACCGATGGCTCGAACCTTGTCGTCCTGCGCACCGGCCTGAAAGAGGCGGGGGCGCAAGTGCTGGGGCCGGTGATCACCGACGTTCTGATCACCGACATCGCACGTCAGGACAGCTGAAGGCTATCGCCTCGGCTTCAGCCGCGATGCAAGGCCTTGCAGGGCCTGCACGCGGCCGAAGGCTGTCTGAGCCTCGCTGCGGGCCGCCATCCAGTCCACCGTCTGCCGGGCGATCACCAGGTTCAGCTCGGACCGGCGCTGGTCGGCCCAGCGGTCGTAGGTCAGCGCCACCTTTTCGGCCGTGACCGGCTCCAGATCCGTCACGGCGACCGACAGATCCAGCGCGGCAATCTGCTGTCGGCTGCGCTCCAGCTCTGCGGCGGCGCCGCGCAGCCGGCCGAGGCGTTGGTCAAGCACAAGCTGCGCCAGCTCTGCCATGCGGGCGATGTCGGCGAGTTTGGTCATTTCCGCCGCGCCCTTCTGCGCATCGCCTCGGCAAAGCGGATCGCCGCGGCGACCGCCCGGTACTGTTCGACCCGGATTTCCTGGCCGACCTCGACGGTGGCATGGATCGCGCGCGCTGTCGGCGGGTCGCGGTGGATCGGCACGCCGTGTTCGGCGGCCCGTTCCCGGATCTTGCGGGCGATCTCGTCCACGCCCTTGGCCACGCAGACTGGAGCGCCGCCCTTGGCGCGGTCCCACTTCAGCGCCACGGCATAGTGCGTCGGGTTCACGACCACCACATTGGCCGAAGCCACGTCCGAAAGCATGTTGTTTGCCGCAACCTCCTGCGCGCGCTGGCGGCGGGCGGCTTTCAGATGCGGGTCGCCTTCGCTTTCCTTGAATTCATCCATCACCTCCTTGCGCGACATGCGCTGCCGCTGGCGATGCTGGTGGTTCTGCCAGACGAAATCCACTCCGCCCAGAATCAGCTGAATGAGGAAGACGATCGCCAGGAAGTGCAGGGTCATCCGGGCCATCAGCGCCCCCGACATGGCCGGCGTCAGGTAAAGGGTGGCCAGGATCTCCTCCAGCCGTTCGGCGATGAAGTAGTAGAGGACCAGCGCGACCAGACACAGCTTGACCGTGCTTTTCGCAAACTCCACCAGCCCCTCGACGCCGAACTTGTGCCCAGCCGTTTCGATCAGCGATATCCGCGACAACTTGGGCGCAAGCTTGCTGGGCGCGACGACGAAGCCCCGTGTCGCGACGAGAAATGCCAGCACCAGCACGGGTCCCAGCACAAGAAGTGCCAGCGGAGGTCCGGCAACGGCCAGCAGGATGCCTCCGACCGGGCCACTTCCGCCCGCCATCACCAGGGACGACAAACGGTCGGCCTGGTCCAGCAGGACCATTCCCGCGCTTCCCGAGCTCTGGACGGCCCAGGCTCCGAAGCCGAAAAGCGCCAGCAGGAAGCCCCCGGTCGCAACGGCGGTCTGCAGGTCCGCCGACTTTGGAATGTCGCCGTCCTCGCGGGCCCGGTCGAGCTTTTGTTGCGAGGCTTCGTGTTCCTTGTCGTCTTCGTCTTCCTCCTCGCTCATGGCAGCACCGCGAAGGGTTGATCCAGGTGGGACATGAAGGCGTCCAGCCAGACCGCAAGCAGGACCGGTGTTGCGACGGCAAGCAGGGCAAGCCCGCCAAGGGTCAGCGCCGGGGCCCCGACCATCGCCACCATCAGCGTCGGCATGGCGCGGTTGATGGCCCCCAGAGCCAGATTGTAGATCAGCGAGGCGATCACGAAAGGTGCCGCAAGCGCAAAGGCCAGGCTGAAGGTGCGCCCGATCAGTGCCAGGCCCCAGTCAGCCGCGGCGGCGGCAGAATGGTGCACTCCGGCGGGAAGGATGTCGTAGGAAACAAGCACGAATTCGGCGGCGCGGACGTGCAATCCGGCCGCCATTGCCAGCGCAATCCCGGCCATGATCAGCAGGTTGCCGATCGCTGGCTGCGGCTCGGGGGCGACGCCGGAAAAGAGCTGCGACAGGGTGGTCGCCTGGGCGATCATCGAGGCGGCAGTCTGCAATGACGCGATGAAGAGCCGCAGTCCGATGCCAAGGATCAGTCCGGAGACAGCCTCTCCGCCAAGGGCAAGGAGGGAGGGC
>PNNE01000431.1 GCA_013824055.1 Rhodobacter sp.
CCCCGCGCCCGAGGGGCCGGTCAGGAAGTGGAAGGACCCCGGTGCCAGCTTCAGCGAGACGTCGGACAGAAGCTCGCCCCCGCCATAGCTGTAGGCCACGTTTTCGAAGGTGATCACGGTTATCCCCTGCTGCCCGCTGCGTCCGGAAAACGGCATCCGTGCCGCAGCCACTGCGCTTTCCATCGCACAGGGGGAAACGATTGCACAAGAGCGAGCGACAAAGCCTTGGAACGACTGGAATTAAGGATTACAACGATTTCGGCAGCCGGAAAAAACAGGCTTGAGGGACGATGATGCGGTTGGTTTGTCCGAATTGTGAGGCCAAGTACGAGGTCCCGGAAGACGCGATCCCGGAAAGCGGGCGCGACGTGCAATGCGCCAACTGCGGGCATTCGTGGTTCCAGATGCGGCCGCGGGCGGCTGCTTCCGAAGCTGCGCCGGTCGTCGCGCCTGCCGCCGAAGCGCCAGCCGCAGCCGCCGAGATGCCAGTCGAAGCGCCAGTCGAAGTTTCTGCCGAGGCATCCGCGCCGCAGCCCGCAGCCGAGCCTGAAGCGGTGCCCGCTGACCCTGTTCCCGTCGAAACGGCGAAAGTGCCTGACGCAGCGGTCGGCATCGCGGACGCCGCGCCCCCGGTCGACGCGACGGCTCCGGCCGACGAAGCCCAGCCGCCGCGCGCCGACCCTGCGCCGCCCGTCGCGACCGAGCCTGTCGCGACCGAGCCCGTCGCCGATGACCAGGTGGCCCCGCCGGCGGCAACCCTGACCCCACCCGATCTGGCACCCGAACTTGCCGACGGGCCTGCCACGCCGCCTGCGGATGCCGCGGGCGCGGCCGCCTATGCAGTGGACGATTCCGTCCTGGCCATCCTGCGCGAGGAAGCCGAGCGTGAAGCCAGGGCCCGCAAGGCCGAGGCCGCAAAGCCGCTTGAGACCCAGACCGAGCTTGGGATCGACCAGGCCGTGCCAGAGGTCAGCCTGCCGCACCAGCCGGTCCAGGAAGAGGCCAGCCTGGCGGCCCGCCGCGCGCGCCTGCCCGATGTCGAAGAGATCAACTCGACCCTGCGCCCGACCGAGACGGTGGTGACCGCCGAGACCGCGGGCGATGCGGCGCCAGTGGCGGCAGAGGGCCGCAGCAGCTTTCGCAGCGGGTTTCTGGTGGTGCTGTCGCTGGCGATCCTGGGGTCGGCGGTCTATGGCAGCGCCGATGCGATTGCCGCTGCCATTCCGGCGCTGTCCGGCCTGCTGGAAGGCTACGTCGGGTTCGTGGACAGCCTGCGCCTGCAGCTTGACGGCCTGATGCAAAGCGCGACCGTGGCGATCAACGGCACCTGACGCCGCCAATTCGGCTTGCTCCGGACGGGGCGTGGCTTTATCCCTTGCGGCCAAGCCATTTCCCGCAAGGAGCTGCCATGACCAATCCGCGTTTCGACAAGTCGAAGCTTCCCAGCCGCCATGTGACCGAAGGGCCGGAACGCGCCCCGCACCGCAGCTATTTCTATGCGATGGGGATCACGGAAGAAGAGATCCATCAGCCCTGGGTGGGCGTGGCGACCTGCTGGAACGAAGCCGCGCCCTGCAACATCTCGCTGAACCGTCAGGCCCAGGTCGTGAAACACGGCGTCAAGAAGGGCGGCGGCACCCCGCGCGAGTTCACCACGATCACCGTCACCGACGGCATCGCGATGGGGCACGAGGGGATGCGGTCCTCGCTCGCCTCGCGCGATGCGATCGCCGACACCGTGGAACTGACCATGCGCGGGCATTGCTATGACGCGATCGTGGGCCTTGCGGGCTGCGACAAGTCGCTGCCGGGGATGATGATGGCGATGGTGCGGCTGAACACGCCCAGCGTCTTCATCTACGGCGGGTCGATCCTGCCCGGCCGCTACAAGGGTCAGGACATCACCGTCCAGGACATGTTCGAGGCCGTGGGCAAGCACCAGGCCGGCGAGATGTCGGAAGCCGAGCTGGACATCATGGAGCGGGTGGCCTGCCCGTCCAGCGGCGCTTGCGGTGCGCAATATACCGCGAACACGATGGCTTGCGTGTCCGAGGCGATCGGCCTTGCGCTGCTGAACTCCTCGTCGGCCCCGGCGCCCTACGAAAGCCGCGACCAGTTCTGCGAGGCCTCGGGCGTCGCGGTGATGAACCTGATCGAGAAGAACATCCGCGCCCGCGACATCGTGACGCGCAAGAGCCTTGAGAACGCGGCGCGGATCGTCGGCTGCACCGGCGGGTCCACCAACGCCGCCCTGCACCTGCCGGCCATCGCGCATGAGGCGGGGATCGACTTCGACCTTTTCGACGTGACCGCCTGCATGCGCGACACGCCCTATTTCGTCGACCTGCGGCCCGGTGGCCGCTATGTCGCCAAGGACCTGCACGATGTCGGCGGCGTGGCCATCGTGCTGAAGGAACTGGCGAAGGCGGGCCTGCTGCACCTGGACTGCATGACCGTCAGCGGCAAGACGCTGGGCGAAAGCCTGGACGAGATCCGGGGCGAGGCGGATGGCCGGGTGATCTATGACATCGGCTCGCCGATCACCAAGACCGGGGGCGTGGTCAGCCTGCGCGGCAACGTGGCGCCGGACGGGGCCATCGTGAAGGTCGCCGGCATGACCGAGGCCGAGCAGGTCTTCACCGGCCCGGCGCGGGTGTTCGAATGTGAAGAAGACGCCTTCGAGGCGGTGAAGAAGCGCGAATACAAGGAAGGCGAGGTCATCGTCATCCGCAACGAAGGCCCCTCGGGCGGGCCGGGGATGCGCGAGATGCTGTCGACCACGGCGGCCCTGTCCGGCCAGGGCATGGGCAAGAAGGTGGCGCTGATCACCGACGGCCGCTTCAGCGGCGCGACGCGGGGGTTCTGCGTGGGCCATGTCGGGCCGGAAGCGGCGCATGGCGGGCCGATTGCCCTGCTGCAGAACGGCGACATCATCACGCTGAACGCGCTGACGGGCGAGTTGTCGGCCAATATCTCGGACGAGGAGATGGCCCGGCGCCGCGCCGAGTGGAAAGGCCCGCGCAAGACGGCCTATACCAGCGGGGCGGTCTACAAGTTCGCCTCGATCTGCGGTGGTGCGCGCTGGGGGGCGGTGACGCATCCGGGCGCGAAGGGCGAAAGCCACGTCTACATGGACCAGTAAGGGCCGATGGCCGGCCGCATCGCGCAGTTTCTGGAGGGCTGGCATCAGCGCCGGACCGAAGGACGCTGGGCGCGGCTGGCCGACACCGCAGCCGAGCTGGACAGCTTCGAGCTGCGCGCCTTGCGGGCCGAAGCGCGAGGGATGCGGCGGCAGCTTGACCGGGTGCTGCAGGTCGCCGATGCGCGGCTGGCGGTCCCGACGCTGGCCGCCGGCCTGCCGCAGATGCCGCTGGGCACCGACTGGGTCTGGCGTCCCGACCTCTGGCGCGGGGCGCTGTGCGAAGCGGGGGCGGTTGCCGCGACCGACCGGACTGCGCTGGGCGAGGGGGTGGCGCTGTATCACGATTGCCCGCTGGGCGAGATCGTGGTGCGGCAGGTCCGCAACGACAAGCCCGAGGATCGCGCGCCTTACGGGCTGGCCATCGAGGTCTTCGGCTTCAAGGGCAGGTTCCTGTCGCTGGCGCTCAATCTGCCTGCCGCGGCCGTCGAGGGGCTGAAGTCGCGCCATCTGGTCCGCGCCGAGATGGTGATCGACTGTGACAGCACGGTGAAGGCCTTTACCCGGCTGAACATCAAGAACGGGCCAAATGTCGCGCAGCCGGTCAGCGCCATGCCAGAGGCTGGCCGGGACAAGGTGGCAGAATTCGATCTGGCCTATGCCGACCTGAACGACCGACGGATCGAGCGGGCCTGGCTTGACCTGATCCTGAACGAGGCGGCGATGACCCGCATCGTGATCCGCGATCTGGTGGTCAGCCGCAGGCCTCGGGCCGAGTTGTAAGGGTGCAGGATGAAGCTTGACGACGGCAGGATTGCGGGCGGGGTCTGGGAGGCGCTGGTGACAGCGGCCGAGCCGCCCGTCATCCAGGCGCTGCACGACGGACGGGCGGTCGAGGGGGTGCAGGTCCAGCCGGTGCCGGGTCAGCCCGGACGCTTTGCCCTGCGGGTGCCGATCCCGTCCTGGGTGCTGAACGAGGGCCTGCAGACGATCCTGGTTCAGTCCGGCGGGCAGACGGTGGCGACGGTGGCCCTGGTCGCCGGTCAGCCGCTGGACGGGGACATCCGGGCGGAGCTGAGCCTGTTGCGCGCGGAACTGGACCTCTTGAAGCGCGCTTTCCAGCGCCACGTGCGCGAGGGCTAAGCCTCGTCGTGCGACTTCGTCTTCTCCTCGGGGGTGGACCGGCGAGGAGGGACGAAGTCCACGACGAGCCTTGGATCAGAGCTGGGACAAGAGGTGCTCACCCGCCGAGATCTCGCAGCCCGTTCCGGTTTCCGGGTTGAACTTCGTGACCACGCCGTCTTCGGCCAGCAGCGAGTAGCGCCTGGACCGGGCGAAGAATCCCAGATGCGGCACGTCGAAGGTCTGGCCGATGGCCTTGGAGAAGCTGGCATCGGCGTCGCCCAGCATGGTGATCCCGGCGGCAGTGGCGCCGGTCGCCTCGCCCCAGGCTTTCATCACGAAGGGATCGTTCACGGAAATGCAGATGATCTCGTCGATGCCCTTGTCCGCGAATTTCGGCGCGGTGCGGATGAAGCTGGGGACATGCGCGGTGGAACAGGTGCCGGTGTAGGCGCCCGGCAGCCCGAAGATCACGACCTTGCGGCCCTTGAGCTTGTCCGAGAGCTTCACCGCCTCGGCCCCGGCGTCGCCCATGTGCAGAAGTGTGGCGTCGGGAAGTCTGGCACCTTCGGCAATCGTCATTTTCAACTCCTCTTGGTCGCGGCGCGTTGCACCTGTTGCGCCTTGGGTTATAGGGTCCGCCCCGGAACATGCCAGAGGGGGAAGTGCCATGCGGGTGGTGATTGTCGGCGCCGGGCAGGCGGGGGCGGCCTTGGCCGCGAAGCTGCGGGCCTTGGGCCACCAGGGCGAGATCGTCATGCTGGGCGACGAGCCTGCGCCACCCTATCAGCGGCCTCCGCTGTCGAAGGCCTACCTGCTGGGCGAGATGGAAGAAGATCGCCTTTGGCTGCGCGCACCGGAGTTCTGGGCCGAGAACGGGGTGGAGCTGCGGCTGGGGCAGGCGGTGACGGCGATCGATCCAACGGCAAGGACGGTGACCGTGGGAGGAGAGCCGCTGGAGTATGACCATCTGGCGCTGACCACGGGGTCGACGCCCCGGCGGTTGCCTGCATCTGTCGGCGGCTCGCTGGCGGGCGTCTATACCGTCCGCACCCTGGCCGATGTCGACGCGATGCGGGGCGAGTTCCGGCCAAGCCGCAAGGTCATCATCGTCGGCGGCGGCTACATCGGGCTGGAGGCGGCGGCGGTGGCCTCGAAGCTGGGGCTGGATGTGACCGTGCTGGAAATGGCCCCGCGCATCCTGCAGCGCGTCGCCGCGCCCGAGACCTCGGATTACGTGCGCGCGCTGCACCAGGCGCATGGGGTCAAGGTGCTGGAATCGACGGGGCTGAACCGGCTGGTCGGTGACGAACGGGTGGCGGGCGCTCTGCTGACGGATGGGCGTCAGCTGCCGGCGGATTTCGTGATCGTGGGGGTCGGCATCACGCCGAACACCCATCTGGCCGAGATGGCGGGGCTGGCCATCGACAACGGCATCGCGACGGACGAGCTGGGCCGGACCTCGGACCCCTCGATCTGGTCGGCGGGGGATTGCGCGTCGTTCCCGTGGCAGGCCGGGCGCATCCGGCTGGAATCGGTCGGCAATGCCATCGACCAGGCCGAGGCGGTGGCGGCGAACATCCTTGGCGCGGGTGTGCCCTATCAGGCGAAGCCGTGGTTCTGGTCGGACCAGTACGACCTGAAACTGCAGATCGCCGGGCTGAACATCGGCTACGACCACATCGTCACCCGCAAGGGTGAAGGCGACGTGGCAAGCTTCTGGTACTACCGGGGCGCGGAGCTGCTGGCCGTGGACGCGATGAACGACAGTCGCGCCTACATGGTGGGCAAGCGGCTGATCGAGATGGGCAAGTCCCCCGCGCCCGAGGTGATCGTCTCGACCCCCGACCTGAAGGCCTTGCTCAAGGCCTGACTTTTCCCCTGTGGGGAGTTTACCGGAGACGCGATGCGGATCATTGGCGGCAATCGACGTGGCCTGAAGCTTGCCGAGGTTGGCGAGGGCGATGCTGCGGCGCATCTGCGGCCGACCTCGGACCGGGTGCGCGAGGCGATCTTCAACCTCTTGATCAATGCCCACGGCAACCCGGTCACGGGCGCGCGGGTGCTGGACCTGTTCGCGGGGACCGGCGCGCTGGGGCTGGAGGCGCTGAGCCGGGGGGCGTTGCAGGCGACCTTCGTGGATGACGGGGCCAAGGCGCTGGCGCTGATCCGGGCGAACATCGCCAGGATGCGGGCTGAAGGCGAGACGCGGGTGATCCGGCAGGACGCGCGTCGGCTGGGGCCGAATGCCGGGGCGGGATACGGGCTGGTGTTCCTCGACCCGCCGTATGGCAAGGGCCTGGGCGAGGCGGCCCTGGCGGCGGTGCTGGCCGGGGGATGGCTTTCGCCAGGGGCGATGGTGGTCTGGGAGGAAGGAGCGGCCCCGGCGGTGCCCGAGGGCTTTTCTGTCACGGACCAACGCAAGTATGGCGATACCGTCGTGACCCTGTTGGAAGCAACCGCATGACCCGCCCCGAAGCCGTGCTGTTCGACTGCGACGGAGTGGTCATCGACAGCGAGGGGCCGACGCTGGCGCTGTTCGTCGAGGAACTGGCGGCACATGGCTTGCCGCTGACGCTGGAGGCCTTCGAGGCGGATTACCTGGGCCAGACGGTCGAGATGGTGGCCCGGCAGGCAACCGCGGCAGGCGCGCGACTGCCAGACGGGTGGGTGGCGCATTTCTACGCGCGGATGAATGGCCTGCTGATCGCCGGGGTGCCTTTGGTGCCGGGTCTGGAGGCGGTGCTGGACCGGCTGGACGCGGCGCAGGTTCCCTATGCGATCGGCTCGAACGGGTCGCTGGCGAAGATGAAGATCACGCTTGGCCAGCACGGGATCGAGGGGCGGTTCCGGGCGGTGCTGTCGGGGCAGGCCCTGGGCGCGCCGAAGCCTGCGCCGGATGTCTATCTGGCAGCGGCAGCGGCTTGTGGCGTGCGACCGCAGGCTTGCGTGGTGATCGAGGACAGCGCGATGGGCGCGCGGGCGGCGCTGGCGGCGGGGATGCGCTGCCTTGGCTATGCAGGGCACGGGCCGGGGACGGCGACGGCGCAGTCGGTGGCGGCGCTGGGCGTGCCGCTGTTTCACCGGATGGAAGAGTTGCCGGGTCTGCTGGGGATCGGTGCGCTGTAGCGCACCCTAGTCCTGAACCAGCATCAGAGTTTGCGGCGGGCGCGCAGGGCGGCGCCGATGGTGCCGTCGTCAAGGTAGTCAAGCTCGCCGCCGATGGGCACGCCTTGCGCGAGGGTGGTGATCTGCGCGTCGGTGCCCGCCAGCGCGTCGGCGATGTAATGGGCCGTCGTCTGCCCGTCGACGGTGGCGTTTAGGGCGAGGATGACCTCTCGCGTCTTCTCCTCGGTCACGCGGGCGACAAGGCGGGGGATGCCCAGTTCGTCGGGGCCGATGGCGTCCAGGGCCGACAGGGTGCCGCCAAGCACGTGATAGCGGCCCTTGAACGCTTGTCCACGCTCCATCGCCCAGAGGTCGGCGACGTCTTCGACCACGCAGATCTCGCCGGTCGCGCGGGCAGGGTTGGCGCAGATGCCGCAGACCTCGGTCGTGGAGATGTTGCCGCACAGGCTGCACTCCCTGGCCGCAAGGGCGACCTCGGCAAGAGACTGGGCGAGGGGGGCCATCAGCTGTGCGCGCTTCTTCAACAGGACCAGCACCGCGCGGCGGGCGGACCTTGGCCCAAGGCCGGGAAGCCGGGCCATCAGCTCGATCAGCGCCTCGATGCCGGTCTCGTCCCTGGACATCAGAACGGCAGCTTCATGCCCGGCGGGATGCCCATCGCTTCGGCCAGGCGGGACATTTCCTGCTCGCTGCGCGCCCGTGCCTTCAGTTGCGCATCGTGGATCGCGGCCAGGATCAGGTCCTCGACCACTTCCTTTTCGCTGGCGACCAGGATCGAGGGGTCGATGTCCAGCCCGGTAACCTCGCCTTTCGCGGTGGCGCGGGCCTTGACGAGGCCGGCCCCGGCTTCGCCCACCACCACGATGCGGGCGAGGTCCTCCTGCATCTCGGCCAGCTTGCCCTGCATTTCCGTCGCGGCCTTCATCATCTTGGCCATGTCGCCAAATCCGCCCAGACCTTTCAGCATGTCGTTCTCCGTCTGTTTCCCATGAGATACGGGCTGCGGGGGCAGGGTGCAAGGTTACGTCATGGCGCGAAAGAGCATTCGGCGCGAAAGAGCATTCGGCGCGGGATGAAGCCGTTGGCGCGGAAGAAGGCGTGGGCGTCGGTGTTCGCTTCCCAGGTGTCGAGCAGGATCTCGTCGGCTTGCAACTCGCGGGCAAGCTGTCTTGCGGCTTGCAGCAGCGCGCGGCCCTGGCCCCTGCGGCGGGCGTCGGGGGCGACGGCGATGTGCTCGATCATCAGCCGCCGATACCCGGGAGAGAAGACCGACGGCTCGCGGGTCTGCAGCTGGCACAGGGCGTAGCCGGTCGCGGGCTCGCCGGTCAGGAAGCCGGTGCAGGCGGGGTCGCCTAGCCGGTCGGCGAACCAGTCGGTCAGCGCCTGCGGGTCGGGGTCAGGGAAGAAGGCCTCGGGGTAGTGCGCGGCATGCCAGGATTGCACATGGGCGTTCAGGCGGGCCAGCGTTGCGGCGTCGTCGCGCGTGGCACGGCGGGGGGTCATTGCTCGAACGGGTCCCAGTCGTCATCCAGCTCGGGGTCGGCCTGGGGCAACGCGGCTTCGGCGGCCTGGGCGGTGATGGCTTCGGGGCTGCGGACCTCGGAGATCCTGGCGCCGGGGAAGGCGGTCAGGATGGCCTGCACCAGGGGGTTGTCGGCGGCTTCGGCGCGGACCTGCTGCAGCTCGGCGTTGCGGGTTTCCGCGACGGTGGCTTGCCCGCCGGAGGAGACGACCGAAACGCCCCAGCGCGCGCCGGTCCAGCCTTGCAGGCGCTGGCCAAGGCGCGAGGCGAGGTCGGGCCTGGCACCGGGGGCCGGTTCGAACTCGATCCGGCCAGGGGCATAGCGGGCGAGGCGCAGCCCGGTCTCGACCTCGTTCAACAGCAGCATGTCGCGCTTCTGGCGGATCAGCTCGATGACCTGATCGAAGGTGGCGTAGACCTGAAGCTGACCTTCGGCCAGGGCCGGGGCGGTGGCGGCCATCGTCGCGCCGCGGGTCGGGGCAGAGTGCATCGGCGCCATGCGGGCAGAATGGACGGTGCTGCCGCCAGCGGGGGCCCCACCCGCGATGCCGCCGCCGCCCGAGGGCGGGCGTGGCTGGTCCGAGAGCCGTTTCACCAGTGTCTCGGGATCGGGCAGGTCGGCGACATGGGTCAGGCGGATCACGGCCATCTCGGCAGCCATCATCGCGTTGGGGGCCAGCGCCACCTCTTCGATCGCCTTCAGCAGCATCTGCCACATCCGGGTCAGCGCGCGCATCGGCAGACGGCTGGCCATGTCCTGCCCGCGGGACTGTTCGTCAGGCGGGGTGGTCGGGTCCTCGGCCGCCGCCGGGTTGATCTTGATGACGGAAATCCAGTGCGTGATCTCGGCCAGGTCGCGCAGGACGGCCATCGGATCGGCGCCGTCGGCATATTGGCCGCCAAGCTCCGCAAGCGCGGTCGCGGCGTCGCCCGTCATGATCAGGTCGAACAGGTCCAGCGTGCGGCCCCGGTCGGCCAGACCCAGCATGGCGCGGACCTGCTCGCCCGAGGTCTCGCCCGCGCCGTGGGCGATGGCCTGGTCCATCAGGCTCATCGCGTCGCGGACCGAGCCTTCGGCAGCGCGGGTGATCAGGGCGAAGGCGTCCTGCGCCAGTCTGGCACCTTCCAGGTCTGCCACCCTGGACAGGTGGGCCATCATGACGTCCGGCTCGATCCGTTTCAGGTCGAAGCGCTGGCAACGCGACAGGACGGTGACGGGGACCTTGCGGATTTCGGTGGTGGCGAAGATGAACTTGACGTGGGCCGGGGGCTCCTCCAGCGTCTTCAGAAGCGCGTTGAAGGCTGCCGTGGACAGCATGTGGACTTCGTCGATGATGTAGACCTTGAACCGCGCGCTGGCGGCCCGGTAGTGGACGCTGTCGATGATCTCGCGGATGTCGCCGACCCCGGTGCGGGAGGCGGCGTCCATCTCCATCACGTCGACGTGGCGGCCTTCGGCGATGGCGATGCAGGGCTCGCAGACGCCGCAGGGCTCCGTGGTCGGGCCGCCGGTGCC
>PNNE01000053.1 GCA_013824055.1 Rhodobacter sp.
GACCTGGTTGTAGGGCAGCTCGATCGCCCCGTCGCCGTACAGCAGCAGCGCGGCCCCCGCGGCGACAAACCCGATGGCGGCAAAGACCCGCTGCCCGGTGATCAGCAAGAGCGCCATCGTGGCGAACATCAGCAGCGCGATCATCTCGTAGGACATTTACAGCCGTTCTCCACGCAGGGTCGCGACGTGCTTGAACACCAGCGCGAAGGCCTGGAGCAGCATGAGCACCAGACAGACCGTCAGCAGCGCCTTGATCGGGATGGTCGAGGGGTTCCACATCGAGAACCGCCTCTCGTTCGTCTCGATCGCGTATTGCAGCGACGAGATCGACCCGAACAGCATGACACCCAGATAGAAGATCATGCACCAGACCGTCACCAGGTCCAGCCTGGCCTTCCCGCGGTCGGACAGGTTCGCGTACCACAGGTCCATCCGGACATGCGTGTTGTTCTTCAGCGTGATCGGTCCGCCCATGAAGTAATAGGCGGCCAGGGTGAACTGGGTGAATTCGATGGCCCAGTGGATCGGGATGTTCAGGACGTTGCGCGTGACCGCGTCCAGCAGCAGCGTCGCAACCATCAGGAAGATCAACGCGGCGGCAAGGTAGCCGACGTAATCGGAGATCCTGTCGACAATGCGGACATAGGCCTTGATCAGGTGCGGCATCGTGCGCCTGTCGCTGCGGTTCTGCTCAGGTCCACAGGTCCACTCCCCCGGCTTTCAGCGCCTCGCGGTGCGCCTTGTCCAACTGGCCGTCGCTGATGATCACGTCGACATCGTCGATGGCGCAGACCGCATAGGCCGCCTGCCGTCCGAACTTGGTGGAATCCGCAAGGATCGTCACCGTCCGCGCGCCCTTGATCATCGCACGGGCAATCTGCGCTTCGTCAAGGCTTGCGTCCATCGCGCCCTGGGCCGGGTCGACGGCCGCCACCGTCAGGATCGCCCGGTCGGCGCGAAAGGCCTGCAACTGCTCGATGACCGCGACGCCGGTGGTCTGGGCATTGTCGGCGCCGTACCGCCCGCCCAGAAGGTGGATCGCCGCATCGGCACCCGCTTGCGAAAGACGCTCGGCCAGACGGCAGGAATTGGTGATGATCGTCAGGTTCGGGATCGCGGCAAGGGGTTCGGCCGCGGCCAGAGTGGTCGATCCGGTGTCGATGAACAGGGTCTCGCCCGGCTCGATGGACCGGGCCAGGCGGCGGCCGATGGCGGCCTTGGCCTCGGCGGCGACAGTCCTGCGTTCATCGTGGCTTGGCTCGCGGATCAGTTGCCGGCGCCGCGCGCCGCCATGCACCTTCTGGACCCGGCCAAGCGCGTCCAGGCTGCCAAGATCGCGGCGGATCGTCTCCGCCGATACATCGAACCGGGCTGCAAGCATCTCGACCGACACTTCCCCTTCTCGCCGGATGATCGCCTCGATCTGAGGCTGTCGTTCGTGCGGCTTCATCATCATCCCCAGACCAACCGACCGTCTCGGGCGACCCAGGTCAACAATTTTCTTGACCGAATGGTGAAATCCTGTGCCGCCCGTGCCGGTCAGCTTGACGGAAATGACCAAGTAGTCAATATCTGTTGAAAACCTCGTGGCAAGTGAATGAACCTCGCGGATCAGCCGGACAAGGGCACAGGATTTAAGGGCACAGGATTTGACGTCGCGGTGATCGGTGCCGGGGTGGTGGGCGCCGCGCTGGCGCGGGCGTTCACGCTGGACGGTGCAAGGGTTGTGGTCCTGGAAAAGGCAGTCGACGTGCTGGACGGTGCGTCGAAGGGCAACAGCGCCATCCTGCACACCGGCTTTGATGCTCCCGAGGCTTCGGTCGAACTGGCCTGCATCCGCGAGGGCTATGCGCTTTACCATGACATCCGCGACCGTCTGGGCCTGCCGCTGATCCAGGCCGGGGCACTGGTCCTGGCCTGGACCGAGGAGGAAGCGGCCGGGCTTCCCGCGCTGGTCGCGCAGGCAACGGCCAACGGCGTGACGGACGTGCAGCCCTTGACCGGACCCCAGGCGCGGGTGCTGGAGCCCGCTCTGTCGCCAGCCGTCCGCGCGGGCTTTCGGGTGCCGGGCGAGCATCTGATCGACCCCTGGTCCGCTGCGCATGGCTATCTCTTGCAGGCCCTGGCCAATGGCGCGGCGCTGAAACGCCGGACCGAAGTGCTGGCGGGACGGCGGTCGGGCGACCGCTGGCATCTTGCGACGACCTCGGGTGAGGTCTCGGCCAGCCTTGTCATCAACGCGGCGGGACTTTGGGGCGATGAGGTCGACCGCCGGCTCACCGGGGAAAGCTGGTTCACCATCCGCCCGCGCAAGGGGCAGTTCGTCGTCTATGACAAGACCGCCGCCGCCCTGGCGGGCCATATCCTGCTGCCGGTCCCGACCAAGGTCACCAAGGGCATCGTGCTGTGCCGCACTGCGTTCGGCAACCTTCTGGTCGGGCCGACTGCGGAGGACCAGGACGACCGCGACCACGCGACAGTCGAGCGGGCGACCTTGCAGGCGCTGATGCGGCGGGGAGAAGACATCCTGCCCGCCCTGGCCGGGCATGAGGTCACGGCAGTCTATGCCGGCCTTCGCCCGGCGACCGAGGCAAAGGAATACCGCATCCGCACCGATCTTGCGCCGGGCTACATCTGCGTCGGCGGGATCAGGTCCACCGGACTGTCGGCGGCCCTTGGCATAGCCGCGCATGTCGTGCGGCTGGCCGGGCGCAGTGGCACCGCGCTTGCCGACCCGATCTGGCCCAGGATGCCCAACATCTCGGTCGAGGGGGCCCGCGACTGGCAAAGCCCGGGACATGGCGGGATCGTCTGTCACTGCGAACTGGTGACGCGGCGCGAGATCGAGGCGGCCCTCACCGGCCCCCTGGCCGCTGGCAGCCTTGCCGGTCTGAAGCGGCGGACACGGGTGACGATGGGGCGCTGTCAGGGCTTCTACTGCTCGGCCGAACTGGCGCGGATGACCGACGGGCACCTGCCCCAGCCGATGGTGGGGCCTTCGCATGACTGAGCCCGAGGTCATCGTGATCGGCAGCGGTCCGGCGGGCCTTGGTGCGGCCACCGCGCTGGCGCGGGCCGGGCGGCGCGTTCTGGTCCTGGAGCGCGAGGCGCAGGCAGGCGGCATCCCCCGACACTGCGGCCACCATCCGTTCGGGATGCGCGAGTTTCATCGCCTGCTGCGCGGCCCCGACTATGCCGCACGCCTGACGAAGGCCGCCCTGGACGCCGGTGTCACCATCCGCACCCGCACGACCGTCATCGCGCTGCACCCTGGCGGCTTGGTCCAGATCACCGACGATGCGGGGCCTGCGACGCTGGCCGCGAAGGCCGTCCTTCTGGCAACCGGCGTTCGCGAGACCAGCCGGGCGGCCCGGCTGATCGGTGGGGAAAAGCCGGGCGGCGTCCTGTCGACCGGGGCCTTGCAGGGGATGGTCCATCTCAACGGCCAACGACCCTTCCGGCAGCCGGTGATCCTGGGCAGCGAACTGGTTGCCTTCTCGGCGCTGCTGACCTGCCGCCATGCCGGGATCAGACCCCTGGCGATGATCGAACCGGCAAGCCGGATCACGACGCGATCCCCGGCCCGCTGGCTGGCGGCGGCGATGCGGGTCCCGATCCTGCTGCACAGCGACATCATCGCGATTCATGGCCGGACGCGGGTGGACGGCGTGACCCTGGCCACCCCTGCCGGCCCAAGGGATCTGCCCGCCGACGGAGTCATCGTCTCGGGCCGGTTTCGCCCTGATGCGGCGCTTTTGCTGGGCAGCCATCTTCCGATCGACCCCGGCTCTGGCGGGCCGGTGATCGACCGCTGGGGCCGCCTTTCCGATCCGGCATACTTCGCCTGCGGCAACCTGTTGCGCGGCGTGGAAACCGCGGGCTGGTGCTGGTCCGAGGGCCAGCGAACGGCACGTGCCATCCTTGCGGCCTTGCAGGACCAGCTGCCTGAACCGGCAGGTGCGCGGCTGAAGCTTGCCCACCCGGCGCTGCGTCTGGCGGTGCCACAGGTCATCGGCGCTGGTGCGGCGGGCTCGCCTCACGACCGCCTGCAAGTCCGGCTGGACCGCCCGGCGAAAGGCCAGTTGCGGCTGATGCAGGACGGACGTGTCCTGGCCTCGACCCGGATCGACAGCCTGCCCGAACGCCGCCTGTCCCTGGCCTTGCCGCACGGACTTGGCCCGGGCCCGCTGACGCTGACGATTGCCGAAGCGCCATGAAGATCGCAGCGGTCGATCAGGGCACGACAAGTACCCGGGTTCTGCTTCTGGGGACCGAGGGCCGCCTCACCCCGCTTTTGTCCCTGCCCCATGCCCAGACCTACCCCGCGCCCGGCCATGTCGAGCAGGATGGCGAAGAGCTGCTGGCCAACATCCGGCGCTGTCTGACGGCGGCCTCGGCGGAGGCGGTCGGCCTTGCCAATCAGGGAGAAAGCTGTCTCGCCTGGGATGCGCGGGACGGGCGGCCGATCTGCCCGGTCATCACCTGGCAGGACGACCGCACCGCCGACGTGACCGCCGCGCTGGAGCGTGACGGGGCCGCAGCCTTGGTGATGGCGCGCGCCGGTCTGCCGCTGGATGCGTATTTCTCGGCCTCGAAGCTGGGCTGGATCATGCGTCACGTGCCCCGCGCGGCCGAGCTTGCAGCTCTTGGCCACCTGCGGCTGGGCACGACGGACGCCTTCTTTCGCGACCGGCTGACCGGGCGGTTCGAGACCGACCTCGCCACCGCCTCGCGCACCTCGCTGATGAACCTCGGGACCGGCACCTGGGACGCCGAGCTTTGTGCGCTGTTCGGCGTGCCGATGGCCTGCCTGCCGCTGATCGGGCCAACCTCGGGCGATCTGGGCCTGCTGCCCGGCGGCGCCCGGCTTGCCGCCTCGATCGTGGACCAGCAGGCGGCGCTTTTCGGACACGGCTGCCGCGAACCGGGTGCCGCCAAGGTGACCTTTGGCACCGGCGCCTTCGTCCAGTGTCTCACCACCGGGCTGGTGCGGCCGGACAGGCCCGGCCCCCTGCCGACCGTCGCCTGGCAGCCGAGCGGGAATCCGGTTGCTTATGCGCTGGATGGCGGGGTCTATGCCGCGGCCTCGGCGGTGAACTGGGCGGGCGAGCTTGGGCTGTTCCAGGACTTCCACTCGATTTCGGGCTTCGCCAAGCCGCCCGCCATCGACCGGGGCATTGCCTTCGTTCCTGCCCTGGCGGGTCTTGGCTGCCCGCATTGGACCCGCGCCGCCCGGGGCGCCTGGATGGGCCTGTCGCTGGCCGACGGCAAGGCCGACATGATGCAGGCGCTGCTGGAAGGCATCGCGCTGCGCACGGCCGAAGTGCTGGCGGCGATGGCTGCGCTGCAGCCGTTCCAGGGGCCGGTCTCGGTCGACGGGGGCCTGTCGCGCAACCCCTATTTCATCCAGTTCCTGTCAGAGGTGGCAGGCCATGACCTGTTCCTGCCCGGTGAGACGGAACAGACCGCCGCAGGCCTGGCCCGCATGGCCGCCGAGGCTTTGGGTATCGGACGTGCCGAGCCGCGACCGGGGCGACTTGTCCGGGCGACGGACCACCGGCGCACCGACCGGCTGGACCGGTTCCAGGCCGCGCGCGAGGCGGTCGAGGGCTTTGCGCGCGCCACCACGGGACTGCCCGGCTAGGCCTGCCCGGGGCGCTGCATCATGCGACCTCCAGACGCGCGCGGGCGCGACCGGCGGCGGCTCCGATCAGGCGGTCGGCGATGATCGCGATCGCGGCGACAGCCAGACCGGACACCAGACCGCGCCCGACATCGGCAGTGGCCAGCGCCGAATAGACCTCTTGCCCAAGGTCGCGCGTGCCGACCAGCGCGGTGATCACCAGCATCGACAGCGCCAGCAGGATCGTCTGGTTCAGACCGAGAAGGATCATCGGCACCGCCATCGGCAACTGGATCTTGCGCAGGATCTGCGCCCTGGTGCAGCCGCAGACCACTCCGGCCTCGATCAGCTCGGGCGGAACCGAGCGCAGACCGTGGGCGGTGTATTTCACGGCCGGCACCAGCGCGAACAGGACGACGGCGATCATCGCGCTGAAGTCGCCGACGCGGAACAGCATCACCACCGGGATCAGGTAGACGAACGAGGGCAGCGTCTGCAGCGTGTCGACCACCGCGCCGATCACCTTTCCGGCCGTCTCGTTCAGGGCGGCAAGGATACCCAGCGGCAAGCCGATCAGCATGGCGATGACCACCGACAACCCGCACAGGTAGACGGTGATCATCGCCAGTTCCCAAAGGCCGGTCGCCGCGATGAAAAGCCCAAGCGCCAGCACCAGCCCCGCCAGCCGCAGCCCGCCAAGCCGCCATCCCGCAAGTGCCAGGACGGCCAGCAGAAAAAGCCACGGCAGGCCAAGGAAGAACCGCCTCACCGGCAAGAGCAGCGCCTCGAGGAACCAGACGCGCACGGCTTCGAGCTGGTCGAAATAGCTGAGGTTGATGTGCCGGATCAGGTCGGCCCAGAACGGCTTGGTCGTGATCTCCCAGGCCTTGGGCCAGTCCTGCAGGGCCGGGACCAATTGGCCCAGCGCCCCGGTGAGCAGTGCCACGACCAGCACGAGGGTCGTCCGGGGGTGACGGCGCCACCAGTTGCCCTGCCGCACTTCGGCCCGCGCCACACGTTCCGACATGGCCTGCCCCAGCCGGTCCAGCACCACGGCAAGCGCGGTGATCGCCAGCCCCGCCTCGATCCCGCCGCCGATGTTCAACTGGCGCAGGCTTGCCAGCACGTCGGCGCCAAGGCCCCCGGCCCCGATCATCGAGGCGATGATGACCATGTTCAGGCTCAGCATG
The DNA here is from genome assembly GCA_013824055.1 of Rhodobacter sp. Classification (GTDB taxonomy): domain Bacteria; phylum Pseudomonadota; class Alphaproteobacteria; order Rhodobacterales; family Rhodobacteraceae; genus Tabrizicola. Next base: position 6,814 of record PNNE01000053.1, read on the forward strand.
ATGACCTGATTGACCCCGACCATCAGGTCGGGGATCGCCACCGGCAGCATGACCTTGCGCATCCGCTGCCCGGGCGTGCAACCCGCCATGCTGGCGAAATCCAGGATCTCGGACGGCACCGCGCGCAGGGCGACAATCGTCACGCGCACCATCGGCGGCATGGCGTAGATGATCGTGGCCAGCAGGGCCGCCACCGGGCCAAAGCCGAACAGCACCAGGATCGGCACCAGAAAGGCAAAGGTCGGGATCGTCTGCATCAGGTCAAGGACCGGGGACAGCACCCTTTCGACCCAGGGCCAGCGCCAGGCGGCGATGCCCAGGGCGACGCCGCCCAGCACCCCCAGCGGCACGGCAATCGCGATCGAGGCCAGAGTGACCATCGCACTGTCCCATTGCCCGAAGACCGCCAGGTAGGTCATCAGCGCCCCGGCCAGCAGCCCCAGCCAGATATCGCGGGCGAAATGCCCCAAAGCCACCGCCGCCACCGTGACCGCCACCCAGGACAGGGGCGGAATGATCGTGGTCGCGCGCCGGCCCTTGCCCTCGGTGATGCCGTCGACCAGCAGGACCTTGACCACCTCATACGGGGCCTCGACCAGCGTGGCGAAGCCGCGGGTCAGGTCCTTCACCGTCACCGGCCCGATCGCGGCGCTGTCGGTCAGCCACGTCATCGCCGCCGTCAGCCAGCCCGCGAAAGGCACCTGCATCGCTTGCGGCGGCCACAGCCAGCCCGCAGGCAGACTGGCAAGGACCGCCAGCCCCAGCGCAACCAGGGCAAGTCCGGCCCAGATCCCGCGCCAAGGCGTCATGGCTGCCTGCCGATCAGGATCGAGATCACCGCCGCCGGGGTGACATGGCCGATCACGGCGCCGTCCCGCTCGACCGCAAAGGGCGCGTCGGCCAGGACGATCCGGTCTGCGACCTCTTCGATCCGCGCCGCGGCAGGCAAGGTTCCCGCCACCCGCTCGACCTGGCCGGGAACAGCGATCCGGCCCAGCGTCACCACCTTCGCCCGCGCCACATGCGCCGTGAAGGCCGCGACGTAAGCGTTGGCCGGGGCCAGGACCAGCTCTTCCGGAGTGGCCACCTGCACGACGGCCCCGTCCTTCATGATGGCGATGCGGTCAGCCAGCCGGATCGCCTCGTCGAAGTCATGCGTGATGAAGACGATGGTCTTCTTCAGCTGCCGCTGGATGCGCAGGAACTCCTCCTGCATCTCGCGGCGGATCAGGGGGTCCAGCGCGCTGAAGGGCTCGTCCAGGAACCACAGGTCCGGCTCGACCGCCAGGCTTCGGGCGATCCCCACGCGCTGCTGCTGCCCCCCGGAAAGCTGCCGCGGAAAGTTGCTCTCGCGGCCCTGCAGGCCGACCAGTTGCACCACCTCGCGGGCCCGGGCCTCGCGCATCTTGCGATCCATCCCCTGCACTTCCAGCGGGAAGGCCACGTTTTCCAGCACCGTCAGATGCGGCAGAAGGGCAAAATGCTGGAAGACCATTCCCATCCGGTGCCGCCGGATTTCGATCATCCGTGCGGCCGAGGCCTTCAGCAGGTCCTCGCCATCGTACAGGATCTCGCCGGCCGTGGGTTCGACCAGCCGCGACAGGCAGCGTACCAGCGTGCTTTTCCCGGACCCCGACAGCCCCATGATGACGAAGATCTCACCCTCGCCGATCTCGAGGCTTGCATCCCGGACCGCGCCGACATGATCCGTCCGCCTGATCTCCTCGAGGCTGGGCACGCCACCCCCGGCCAAAAGCCGTTGCGGGTGCGAACCATAGATCTTCCAGACATGCCGACAGGCAAGCTTGACGGGACGTTCGATCATCAGGACTTCCAGGGCAAGGGTCGGCTGCCGGTCGCAGGGGCGGCGGGAAGGTGCAGGACCGTCCCGCCGGAAAGGGTCACTGGATCCACGTCGTCCAGACAGCCTCGTTCGCGGTCATCCACTCGTCGACCACATCCTCGACCGACATGCCGTCGACATCCACCTTGCCGACCATCGCGCCCATTTCGTCGTTGGTGATCTGGAACGCGGTGATCGCCTGCGCGGCGCCCGGCCACTTGCCCTCCAGTCCGGCCCAGCCGACCTTCATGATGTCACCCGTCGGCTTGCCGCAGTCATGCGTCGCCTCGGGGTTCACGCCCACAGTCGGATCGGTGTAGCACTCGACCGAATAGGGCGGAAATTCCACCCATTCGCCGTCATACTTGATCGGAGCCCAATGCGGCGCATAGACCCACAGCAGGATCGGCGCCCGGCGCTGATAGGCCGACTCCAGTTCAGCGAACATGGCCGCGTCGGTCCCGGCGTGGATCACCTCGTAGTTCAGCCCCAGCGCGGCGATCCGCTCTGCATCGAAGCCGCCCCAGGTGACCGGCCCGCCCAGGTAGCGGCCCTTGGGGGCGGTCTCGGGCGTGGCGAACAGTTCGGCACAATCGTTCAGCGCCTGCCAGTCCGGCAGGCCGGGGCATTGCTCCTTGACGTAGGAGGGATACCACCATTCTTCCTTGCCCTGCATCCCGGTCGGACCGAAGCTGACCGTGTTGCCCGTCGCCAGCGAGGCGGCCATCGCCTCGGCGGCCGTCGTCTCCCACAGCTCCATCGCGACATGCAGGTCGCCGGATTCCAGCCCGGAAAACTGCGCCAGGTAGTCGGCCTGCACCAGCTCGACATTATAGCCCGCCTCTTCCAGCACGGCGGCCATGATGTTGGTCGTGATCAGCTGTCCGGTCCAGTCATGCAGCGTCAGCTTGATCGGATCAGTGCTTTCCGGCTCGGCCAGTGCCGCTCCGGCACCGATCAGCAAGGCCGCGATGGCCATCGGGTAATGCGCTCTCATGTGTCTCTCCTGATCTGTCGGGTGTCGTCCGCCTGCCGTTGTTCGGAAGTGCGCGTATGAGATCAGCTTTCGGCGATCGTCCTGCACTGTCAAAGCTTTTGTTGCAGCCGGGGGCCGGCAGGCAGGACCACGGTCCGACGCCTTGAACGGGCGACGCGCAGGTGCTGCCCTGCCCCCCGAAACGGGAAGATGCCCGACCAGGCAAGCCCGGAGTCAGCCAGGACCCGCCGCCTTGTGCCGCAGAGGCAGGTCATGACCGGCGCGCGCGGGCTGTGCAGGCCACTCGCCCCTTTGGTCCGACCGTCTCAATCGGGGGATCTTGCGACCGCTGGCTTCATTCGGCCTGGTCAGCCGGCTTGGCGTTCAGGAGGCCATATTTTTCTGCCCCCAGGCGGTCAAAGAGACCCAGTTGCGTCTCGAGGAAGTCGATATGCCCTTCCTCGTCCGCGATCAGTTCGTCGAAGAGCGCGCGCGTGACGAAGTCACCGACCGCATCGCAATGGCGACGGGCTTCGATGTACAGCGTCCGGGCATCATGCTCGCCCGCAAGGTCGGCTTCCAACGTTTCCCGCAGAGTCTGGCCGATCCGCAGCGGGTCAAGCTTCTGCAGGTTCGGATGGCCTTCAAGGAAGATGATCCGGGCGATCAACTTGTCGGCATG
>PNNE01000085.1 GCA_013824055.1 Rhodobacter sp.
ATCAACATCACCGACAGCTTCACCGACAGCTTCGGCATCGTCGACACCCTGACCGGGGGCGGGCCGTTCCGGGCGACCGACCTGATGGTCTACAAGATCTACACCGACGGGTTCCGGGGCCTGGACTACTCGGGAGCCGCCGCTCAATCCATCATCCTGATGCTTCTCGTCATGGCGCTGACCTTCGTGCAGTTCCGCTACGTCGAGCGGCGCGTGCATTACACCTGAGGGGGCCACCCATGATCGAACGCACGCCCATCCTGAACATCGCGACCCATGCGATCCTGGTCTTCGGGCTGATCCTGATCCTGGTGCCGATCTGGCTGGCCTTTGTCGGGGCCACGCTGACCCTGCAAGAGGTGAACAGCGCCCCGATCGAGCTGTGGCCGGGCGACCAGCTTTGGCCCAACCTGAAAGAGGCCTGGGTGCTGTCGGATTTCGGACAGAAGTTCGTCAACACGCTGATCGTCGCGACGGGCGTCGTCATCGGCAAGATCACCCTGGCCTGCATCACCGCCTTCGCCCTGGTGTTCTTCAACTTCCGCGGCCGGATGCTGATCTTCTGGATGATCTTCATCACCCTGATGCTGCCGCTTGAGGTCCGGATCGTCCCCACCTACGCCGTCGCCGCGAACGCGCTCACTCCGTTCCAGACGATCATGGACTGGACCGGGATCAGCTGGCTGATCAACACCGTCTCAGGGATCGAAGTCAGCCTGGAATGGAACCTGCTGAACTCCTACACCGGGCTGATCCTGCCGCTCGTCGCCACCGCCACCGGCACCTTCCTCTATCGCCAGTTCTTCCTGACCATCCCCGATGAACTGGTCGAGGCCGCGCGGATGGATGGCGCGGGGCCGCTGCGGTTTCTGTGGGACGTGCTGATCCCGCTGTCCAAGACCAACGTGGCGGCGCTGGCGACGATCATGTTCGTCTATGCCTGGAACCAGTATCTCTGGCCTTTGCTCGTCGTCACCGATCGGGCGAATTACGGCTTGGTCGTGGTGCAGCTTTCCGACCTCGTGCCGGACCAGCTGACCACCGGCGGCGGGACCCCGACCTGGCACCTTGCGATGGCCGCCACGCTGGTCGTCATGCTGCCCCCCATCGCCATCGTCATCCTCATGCAGCGCTGGTTCGTGCGCGGCCTGATCAACACCGACAAGTGAGGCACCCAATGGCCGAGATCGCCATCCGCAACGTGACCAAGACCTATGGCAAGACCACGATCATGACCGGGGTCAGCCTCGACATCCACAATGGCGAATTCGTGGTGATCCTCGGGCCGTCCGGCTGCGGCAAGTCCACTCTGCTGCGCCTGATCGCCGGTCTGGAAGAGATCACCGACGGCGAGATTTCCATCGCCGGAACCGTGGTCAACAGGTTGGAACCCCGCGAGCGGGGCTGCGCGATGGTGTTCCAGAACTATGCGCTCTATCCGCACATGACGGTGTCCGAAAACATCGGCTATGCCCTGAAGGTGGCGGGCGTGCCCAAGGCCGAACGCACGGCGCGGATTGTCGAAACGGCGAAATCGGTCGGTCTCGGGGATTTCCTTGACCGCAAGCCGGGGCAGTTGTCGGGCGGCCAACGCCAGCGCGTCGCAATGGCCCGCGCCATCATCCGCTCGCCCAAGGTGTTCCTCTTCGACGAACCGCTGTCGAACCTTGACGCCAAGCTGCGCGTCCAGATGCGGCACGAGATCCGCCGCATCCACAATCAGATCAAGGCGACCAGCGTGTTCGTCACCCATGACCAGCACGAAGGCATGACCCTGGCCGACCGGCTGGTCGTGATGAACAAGGGAACCATCGAACAGGTCGGCACCCCGGCCGAGATCTACGACCGCCCCGCCTCGCTGTACGTCGCGGGCTTCATCGGCAGTCCCGCGATGAACTTCCTTCCCGGCCAGTACAGCGCCGCCCGGCGCGCCGTCGTGCTGGAAGGCGGGGCCGTCATCGGCCTGCCCGCCGATCACGAGGCTGCCGACGGCCAGCTTGTCCAGCTTGGCATCCGCCCCGAACACGTGTCGCTCCGCGCGCCCGGCCACGGCATGATCGATGCCAGGCTCGAGATCGTCGAGGACCTGGGCGCAGCGCGACTGTGGAACCTGAAGATCGAGGACATCCCCTTCAGCCTGCTCACCGAGGCCCGCCCGCACATCGCCGAAGGGGCTGCGACTGGCCTGACGCTCGATCTGCGCCACGCCCATCTCTTTGACGGGCTCAGCGGCCGACGGCTGGAGGCGCGGACCGCGACCAGCAGAGTGCATGCCGTATCGACACATTGAACCTGCTGCAGGGTTCTGATGACCTGGCCTATTGCCGGCATCGATGTGCCAAGGCGGGTCTGCGAGTATCGACAGCCGGGAGGGGTCAAGTCCGAGATCATCACGGTCGGCAATCGGGGCGGCGCAAAGGCTCGACAGGTCCAGTCGGAGGAGGATGGCGGCGGGGCGGGCTGCGACGGGGCAGGCTGCGACGGGGCGGACTTCGGACAGGTGGTGATCGGCAAGCAGTCCGGGCGCGAGGTGTTTCAGGCAATCGCAGCCTGACCGTCACCGTCGCCAGATGGTCCGGTCCAGGCGTTTGAAAGTGCGCAGGATGTCGCTGCGGGCGACTGGCCTGCGGCGTCAGGCCTTCTGGGCCTCGCGGTCTTGCGGGGCGGGAGTGAGGGCGCGAACGCCACTGGTTCGAGAGAGGGCCCGAACAACGCAGCGGCCCCTCCCCGCTTGCCGGTCGGCGCAGCCTTCCAGGTCATGGCGGGCTCAAACCGGATCGTCGGCGAGTTGCGGCACTTGACCGCTTGGGTGTAGCCGGGCCTGCTCCTCGTCTTCTGGCCGAGGGGTGCCGGTCTGACTTGGCCAGCAGAGCCGCGCCAGGTCAGCAACCCTTCGCCGTTGTTTCAGATCGCAGCCCGAAGCTGCAGCAGCCGGTCCAGCCAGGCCTGCAGGTTCTGGCCGGTCCTCGCGGACAGGCAGATGATTTCGGCGCCCGGGTTCACCGCGCGGATGTTGGCGCGGCAGGCGGCCTCGTCAAAGCCGACATGCGGGGCGAGGTCCATCTTGTTGATGATGACGATCTTCACCGCCCGGAACATGTGGGGGTATTTCAGCGGCTTGTCCTCGCCCTCGGGGGTCGAGATCACGGCGATCTTCATCGCTTCGCCCAGGTCGAACATGGCGGGGCAGACCAGGTTGCCGACATTCTCGATCAGAAGCAGCGTGCCGGGGGCGGGGTTCAGCGCGCGCGCGGCCTCGGCCACCATGTCGGCTTCCAGATGGCAGCCTGCGCCGGTGTTGATCTGGATCGCGGCGGCCCCGGCGGCGCGGATGCGCTCGGCGTCGTTGCTGGTCATCTGGTCGCCCTCGATCACGGCGATCTCGGCCTGCCCGGCCAGCGCCCGGATCGTCGCTTCCAGCAACGCGGTCTTGCCGGCACCGGGCGAGGACACGAAGTTCAGCGCCAGCACGCCCCGGCCCTCGAACCAGCCCCGGTTGCGCGCGGCGATGGCGTCGTTCTTGGCCAGGATCGCGGTTTCCAGCGCGACGGTGCCGCCGTGCAGCCCCGGCGCTGCGGCCGGGTGCGGATGCGCTTGGTCGTGGTCGTGGTGATGGTCATGCCCGTGGTCATGCCCGTGGTCATGGTCATGCGGCAGGCCGTGGGCATGGGCGAAGGCATGCGCCTCGGCTGCCGACAGGCCGGCCGGAACCTCGGGCGCAGGGCCGCTGCGCAAGAGGCTGGTCCTGCCGCTGGCCATGTCGGTCATCGTCACCTGGTTCGTCGGGTCGCTACAGCCACAAACACCACACATCACGCATCCTCCCTGATTTCGTAATCCTTGACCGTGAAGGTCTCGCCCTCGGCCTCGACAAAGCCCAGCGTGGCCCCCGCAAGGACGGTGCCTTCGGTCACGATGTCCCAGCAGAAGGCCAGCGCCTGCCGCTCGATGCAGGCGCGCGGGCCGATGGCGACGCGCACGCCGCGCACCTTGCGGCCCCGGGCGTGTTCGCCGACGATCGCCGCGATGCTGCGGGCCATGCCCAGTTCGTGCATTCCGACCTGCCTTCCGTCATGGCGGCGGAGCGTGGTGGCCCAGGCTCCGCCTTTTGCCTGGTGTCGGCGGGGCCTAGTGCCGGCGGGCGCGGATCACCAGCGCCACCAGCGCGGCCAGCGCCACCACGGCGGCCGCGACAATCTCCCAATGGATATGGTTCGCCGGAGCGGCGTGTCCCGGGTGGGCCAGCGCCATCGTCGGCAGCAGGGTGATCGCAGCGGCAAGCCCGCCCGTCAGGTATCTTTTCATCGTCATCTCCTCCTTTGGTTGTTGTGTCAGCAGATGCGCGGCAATTGTTCGCCGACCAGCATGTCGACGATCCGTCCGCCGCCAAAGACGGTCTTCATCACCACGGTCCCGGGATGCGCGGCCGTGGCCTGGCCGATGATGCAGGCCCCCGCACCCGCCGCCGTGCCCCGCATCGCGGCCAGCGCGGCTTCGGCCTCGTCGGGCGGGGCGAACAGGACCAGCGTGCCCTCGTTCGCCAGATACAAGGGATCAAGCCCCAGGATCTCGCAGACCCCCTTGACCTCGGGGCGCAAGGGCAGGTCGGTCTCGGCGATCACGATCCCCACGCCGGCGGCATCGGCGATCTCGTTCAGGGCCGAGGCGAGCCCGCCACGGGTGGCATCGCGCGCGCAGCGGATGCCGGGGGCCGCGGCCAGCACCGCCTCGATCAGATGGTTCAGGGGCTGGCAGTCCGACGCGACATCGGTGGTCAGCGCCATGTCGCCGCGCGCCGCGAGAATCGCCGCGCCGTGATCGCCCAGCACGCCGTTGACGATCGCCACATCGCCGGGCCGGACCTTGCCCGCCAGAAGCTCGCGGCCGGGCGGGATCACCCCCACGCCCGCGGTGGTGACAAAGACGCCGTCGCCCGACCCCCGGCCCACCACCTTGGTGTCGCCGGTGACGATGCGCACCCCGGCCGCCTCGGCGGCGGTCTGCATCGAGCGGGCGATGCGGCGCAGGGTGGCGATCTCGACGCCCTCCTCGATGATGAAGGCCGCCGACAGCCACAGCGGCCGCGCCCCGCCCACGGCGAGGTCGTTGACCGTGCCGCAGACCGCGATGGTGCCGATGTCGCCGCCGGGAAACTCCATCGGCGAGACGACGAAGCCGTCGGTGGTGAAGGCAAGCTGCGCCCCCGGCTCCAGCAGCGCCGGATGCATCAGCCGGGCCTGGTCCTCCATCCCCGGCGGCGCGAAGACCGAGGTGAAGACATCCTCGATCAGATCGCGCATCGCCTTGCCACCGCCGCCATGCGCCAGCGTCACCCGGTCGGCGACGACGCGGCGGGGGGGGCGCAGGCGCTGGTTCACAGCGCCGCCTCCAGCCGCAGCCCGCCATACTGGAAATAGGCCGCGCAGGCGCCTTCCGAGCTGACCATCAGCGCGCCCAGCGGCATTTCGGGCGTGCAGCCCGTGCCGAATTGCGGGCAGGCATGCGGCTTGATCCGCCCGGTCATCACGTCGCCGCAGCGGCAGCCATCGGGTTCGGCCACCGCGCGCGGCCCCTTGCCGTAGCCGACGCCGAACTTGACCTCGGCATCCCAGGCGGAAAAGGCAGGCCGAATGCGCAGGCCGCTGGCGTCGATCTCGCCCAGACCGCGCCATTCGAAACTGGGCCGCGGCTCGTAGACCTCGGCGCAGGCGGCGATCGAGACCGGGTTGCCGTTTTCCGGCACCACGCGGGAATACTGGTTTTCAACCTCGGCCCGGCCGTCGCGGATCTGCTCCAGCACCATCAGCACCGATTGCAGCAGGTCCAGCGGTTCGAACCCCGCCACCACGATCGGCTTGCCATAGTCGCGGGCAATGAAATCATAGGGATGCACCCCGATCACCATCGACACATGGCCCGGCCCGACGAAACCGTCCAGCACCATGTGCGGATCGTCAAGCAGCGCCTTGATCGGCGGCGGCACGGTGATGTGGTTGCAGAAGACCGAGAAATTCGTCTGCCCGTCGGCGGCGGCCTGCAGGATCGTCAGCGCGGTCGAAGGCGTCGTCGTCTCGAAGCCCAGGCCGAAGAACACCACCTCGCGGTCGGGGTGGCGCCGCGCCAGTTCCAGCGCATCAAGCGGCGAATAGACCATGCGGATGTCGGCGCCGTCGGCCTTGGCCTGGATCAGCGACTTGCGATGCCCCGGCACCCGCATCGCATCGCCGAAGGTGGTCATGATGACGCCGGGCCGTTCGGCGATCTCGACGCATTCGTCGATCCGGCTCATCGGCAGGACGCAGACCGGACAACCCGGCCCGTGGATGAATTCCAGCCCCGGCGGCGTCAGCTTGTCGAGGCCATAGCGAAAGATCGCATGGGTGTGGCCGCCGCAGATTTCCATGATGTGGACGGGCTTTTCCGGGTCGCACCGATTTCGTCGGTGATCCTGGCGATGGCGGCCAGCACGCCGCGCGCGGCGACCGGGTCGCGGAACTCGTCGGCGTATTTCATGATGCCAGCATCCTTGCCGAGGCCTGCATTGCCTCGATCTCGGCCTGCGCCTCGCCAAGCTGGCGCAGCACGTCGAGCGTCAGGGCCGCCTCTTCCTCGTTGATCCGGCTCATGGCAAAGCCGACATGGATCAAGGACCAGGTGCCGATCAGCGCCTCGATCGGCTCGTCCTTCAGGATGCAGGCGACATTGACCTGACGGCGGACGCCCATCACCTCGACGGTGGCGAGCTTTCGGCTGGCGTCCGTGATCTCGACGATCCGGCCCGGGATTCCAAGGCACATGGGGCTTCCTCCGGTTGGCTGACGGCCAGGGCCACAATGGCCTGACCGAGGGCTAGTCCCCCGTCATTCGCGGGGGTTCGGGCGTGGCTGAGCACGGTCAGGCCGAGGTCCTCAAGCCCCCGGTGGACCAGCGCAAACAAGGTCGCGTTCTGAAAGACGCCGCCCGACAGGGCGACAGTGTCGATGGCGGTATCCTCGACCAGACGTTCGGCCATCCGCACGATGGCCCGCGCCAGGCCCCGATGAAACCGGGCCGCGATCACGCCCGGGGGCGTGCCAAGCACAAGGTCGCCCAGCATCGCCCGCCAGGCACCCAAGGGCTCGATATAGGGCATGCCCTTGCCGCCGATCAGCGGGATGGCGAAGGGATAGGCCAAGTCCTCGGGCTCGGTCATCGCGGCGGCGTCGATCACCGCCTCAAGGCGCATCGCGGCCTCGCCCTCGTAGTCCTGCTTGTCCCATGCCAGACCCGCGATGGCGGCGGCGGCATCGAAGAGCCGCCCGCAGGAGGTCGAGATCGGCGAGTTGGTGCCGCTGGCGATCATCGCGTCCAGCGTGGCGCGCGGCAGGTCCGACATCCGGCGGAAGATCGCCAGGTCGCTGAAATTCATCGCGAACTCGGCCCAGCCCATCTGGGCCATCAGATGGGCATAGGCGTTGCGCCAGGGCTCGCGCACGGCGGCGGCACCCCCGGGCAGGGCCACGGGCTTGAAGCAGCCCACCCGGGCAAAGCGGCGATAGTCGCAGACCAGAAACTCGCCGCCCCAGACCGTGCCGTCGCTGCCATAGCCGCTGCCGTCGAGCGCGATGCCAAGGACCGCTGGCGCATCCAGCGGGCGGAGGTTCTCGGCCAGGCAGGCGGCGATATGGGCATGGTGATGCTGCACCGCCACCACGGGACGAGCCCCGGCCAGCGCCCGGCCGGCCTGGGTCGACAGATATTGCGGATGCAGATCGACCGCGATCAGGTCGGGCGCGTGGTCGAAAAGCCGGGTGTAAAGGGCGAGGTTGCGCGCCGCATCGGCATGGGTCGCGGCATCCTCGAGGTCGCCGATGTGTTGCGACAGGATCGCCGCGCCATCCTTGACCAGGCAGAAAGTGTTCTTCAGCTCGCTGCCCATGGCAAGGACCTGGGCCGGGCGCGAAAAGCCCGGCGGCAGCGGCAGGCCCGCCGGGGCGTAGCCGCGCGCCCGGCGCAGCACCCGCACCCGCCCCAGGTCCACCCGCACCACCGAATCGTCGATCCGGTTGGCGATGTCGCGGTCATGCAGGCAGGCAAAATCGGCGATGGACGCCAGCCGGTCGCGGGTTTCCTGATTGCCGGTGCATTGCGGCTGACCCGACGGGTTGCCGCTGGTCATCACCACGGGCCGCCCGATCCGGCGCAGGATCAGGTGGTAGAAGGGCGTGTAGGGCAGCATCACTCCCAGCCGGTCCAGCCCCGGCGCAATCGCCTCGGGCAGCGCGTTCGGCAGCGCCTTCAAGAGGACGATCGGCGCCTCGGGGCCGGAAAGGGTGCGCGCCTCAAGCTCCGAGACCTCGCAGAATTCGCGCACCACGCCCAGATCGCGCGCCATCAGCGCGAATGCCTTGCCCTTGCGCCCCTTGCGGCGGCGCAGTTCGGCGACAGCGTCGGCATTGGTCGCATCGCAGGCCAGATGCACCCCGCCGAGGCCCCGGATCGCGACGATATGGCCGTTCAGGATCATGCCGCCGGTCGCGTCGATGTCGTCGAACATCGAGAAGGCTTCGTGATTGACCGCGCCCGGCCCCAGCTTCTCGATCCAGATCTGCGGACCGCAGCGGCCGCAGGCGACCGGCTGGGCATGAAAACGACGGTCGGCAGGGTCGCGGTATTCCGCAGCGCAGGTCTCGCACAGGTCGAACGGGGCCATGGTCGTCTTGGCCCGGTCGTAAGGCGCCGCCGTCACGATCGAAAAGCGCGGGCCGCAATTGGTGCAGTTGGTGAAGGGATAGCGGTAGCGGTGCTGGAACGGGTCGCGGATTTCGGCGATGCAATCGGGGCAGGTGGCGGCATCCGGCGTGACCGAGGCCCGCATCGCCCCGCCGCTGTCCGAGGCGACGATCTCGAACCCCGTCGGCGGCTCGCCGTCCAGGGCCTCGACGCGCAGCTCCTCGATCCGGGCCAGGGCCGGCAGGGCCGCGTGCAGCCGGTCGGGAAAGCCGGCCAGACCTTCGCCCCAGAGCCGGATCACCACCCCTTCCGAGGTGTTGCGCACATCGCCCGACAGCCCCATGTCCCGCGCCAGCCGCCAGACGGTCGGGCGGAACCCCACGCCCTGGACCTGCCCCCGCACGGTCAGGCGCGCGCCGGTCATGGTGCCGCCTCCCAGATCAGCACGCGGTTGTTGCCGCTGTCGGCCACGGCGGCGGTGGTGCCGCGCACCGAGAGGCCATAGGGCCAGCACAGGCTGTCGCGTTCCGCCATGCCCCAGCGGTTGTCGCCCTTGGACGCGAAATCGGGCTGGCCGGTCAGCCGGTCGGCCCCGGCGCCCAGGTCGCCAAAACCCACCAGCCGCGAATTGGCGGTGTCGGCGACGACCAGGCGGCTGCCCATGACCGCCAGCGCATAGGGCATGTTCAGCGCCAGCGTCGACGGGTAATAGGCCCCCCGGTTCAGGTCGCAATCGCCCATCGCCGCCTGACCCAGGACCGCATCGGCAGGCTGCCCGTTGCGGTCGGGAAAATCGGCCCACAGCATGACGCGGTTGTTGCCGGCGTCGGCGACGGCAAGCCCGCCCTGCCAGCCGACCGCCATATGCGGCCAGCGCATCGAGCGCGCCGAGACCGGCCCGCCCGCGTTCTCGTCGCGGCAGGTGAAGCTGTCCTGGCCCAGCACCAGATCGGCGGGCTGTCCGGTTTCGGTCGGGTCGTTCCAGACCATGAGGCGGCGGTTGCCGGTGTCGCAGACGACCAGCCGCCCGCCGATCTCGGACACGCCGTAAGGCCAGTGCAGCGTCTGCGGCCCCGGTGCGTCCGACCCCCGGTTGGCCAGTGCCGACCCCGCGTCGGCCTGCCCCAGCACGATGTCGGCGGGGTGATCCGGGCCCGCGGGCGGGCGGCGCCAGATCAGCACCCGGTGGTTCCAGGCATCGGCCACCGCAAGCCCGCCGCGAAAGGCGGCAATCCCGGTCGGCACGTTCAGCGTGGCCGCCGTGACCGGCCCCTTGGCGTTGCGCCCCTCGCGCCCGAATGCGGGCTGGCCCAGCAGGATATCGGCAGGCGCGTCATCCCGGTCGGGCAGCTTTCGCCAGCCCAGCAGCCGGTGGTGCCCGGTATCGGCGACCCAGAGCGCGCCATCCGGGTGCAGGCAGACGCCGCGCGGCCCGAACATCCGGTGCGCCGCCGGGGTGATCGGGTCGGCCAAGAGCCCGCCGTCGCTGCCCAGGATCACCCGCGCCCCGGCCGGGTCGAGGAGGGGCGCGCCTTCCGTCACCGTGCCTGCGGCCTTGATCGGCG
>PNNE01000061.1 GCA_013824055.1 Rhodobacter sp.
GGTTGGCAAGCTGGACGGTCAGCAGAAGCGGCTGCCAGCAGTCATCGTGCCCCTGTCGCACTACGACCCGAAGAAGACGCGGCCGCAGAGCTGAGCCATGAAGCCGATGCCCCGGAAAACTATGCTCGACCGGATCGGGGGCGAGGAGAAGGTTCATCTGCTGGTGAACCGCTTCTACGACCTGATCGAGACCCTGCCGCAGGGCCGCGCGATCATGGAGATGCACCTCAAGGGGCACGGGCTGACGCATGTGCGGCCCGAGCAGTTCAACTTCCTCTGCGGTTTTTTCGGCGGCCGGCGCCATTACCAGGACCTTCACGGCCACATGAACCTGCGCGAGATCCATGCCCATGTGGAAATCCGTCGGCAGGATGCCGAGGATTGGCTGGCGGTGATGGAGCGGGCGATGGTCGAAACCGGGGTGGCCGAGGGTGAACGCACCGAGATCATGACGACCTTCCGGCGCGCGGCGCACATGTTGGTCAACAGGCCCTAGGCCGACAAGGTCTGAAGCCGCCCGTCACGCAGGTCCTTGACCTTCTGGCGCAGGCCGAGGTCGGCAAGGATCACGCGCCCGACTGCCACCAGCTCATCGCGCACATCGACCGACAGGATCTGGGTGCGACGATAGAACTTGTCGATCTCTTCCGGGGTCGCCTCGGCCAGGAAGGCCTGCAACTCGGGGCGGAATTGGTAGGCGCCCTTGGTCATGCGGAACGGCACGGCGGCTGCCCAGGCGGCCTTGTCCTGGGCGTGGAAGTGCAGCAGCTTGATTTCGGGCTGCCAATGCGCAGGGGCGACGATTTCCTTGTTCAGCATCACGGCATGCAGCCGCGGGAGAAGGCCGGGGACGCGGGTGCGGTACATTGCCTTTCCGACGCTGTGCGACAGAATCCCGTCGCGGATGATCTTGCGATAGGGGCCAAGCGCGGCGCGGCGGCGCGGCCAGTGTTCGTGACGCAGCGCCCCGCGGAATTCGCGCGCGGTGTAGATGTCGTCGGGCAAGAGCGGGTCGTGCATCGCCTCGAAGGGTTCCAGCCGCATGGCGATGGTGTCCGCGGGCGTCTCGTCCAGGATCGCGGCGATCGGGCGCGGGGTCAGCAGGAACTCGTCCACGTCGATGTGGACGATCCAGTCCGATGTCACCAGCGCGCGGTAGGTCAGGCGCGCGTTCTGGGTCTGGCGGTTCTGATGCTGCGGCGGGCGCTTCTGGCAGGTGCGCAGCCAATGGTCCTCGTCACAGAGGGTGATGGTGACGCGCGGGTGCCGGGCCAGCGGTTCGGGGATGGGTTGAGCGGGGTCGTCGAAGAAGAGCCACAGGTGTTCGGCCCCCAGGGACAGGTGATGGGCGGCGAAGGCGAGGACCTTCTCTTCGGGGGCCTTGATGGTGGCGACAAGGCTCCAGCCGGCCATCAGAGCGCGTCCGGACGGTTGCGCGCGGGCCAGCCGTCGGCGGGACCACAGGGTGCAGCGACCGCAGGGCTGGTCACGAGGGGGGCAAGGACGGCTGCGCGCATCGGGTCTCCGGGTGTTGCCAAGAGGTTAGGTGAGCGCCACCAGAACGGCAACCGCAAGCAGGGCGGCCCAGACCCGCCAAAGCGCATCGGCAGCGGCGTCGATGTCGTCGGGGCCGGGGTCGCGGCGGCCCTCGGGCCAGACCCAGGGATAGTGCCGGTGGACGCCGTGGTAGCTGCGCGGACCGGAGAGGGCGACGTTCAGGACCGGGGCAAGCGCGCTTTCCGGCCAGCCCGCGTTCGGGCTGCGGTGCTTTGGCGCATCGCGAAGGATGGGCTTGGGGTCAAGCCATCCGTGGGTCAGCGCGATCAGCAGCGCGGTCAGGCGGGCGGGTATCAGGTTCAGGACGTCGTCGAGCCGGGCAGAGGCCCAGCCGAAGTCCTTGTAGCGGGGGGTAAGGTGGCCGATCATGCTGTCCGCCGTGTTGACCAGCTTGTAGGCCAGGATGCCGGGCAGGCCGAGGACGAGATACCAGAAGACCGGGGCCACGACGCCGTCCGACAGGTTCTCGGCCGCGCTTTCGATGGCTGCACGGCTGATGTCGGGACCGGTCATCTCGGCCGTGTCACGACCGACGATCAACGCGACGGCCTGGCGACCCTCGGGGATGGACCGGCGCAGGGCGGTGGCGACGGCGCGAACATGCTCGACCAGGGATTTCTGCGCGACCAGGATGGCGACGGCAAGAGCCTCGATGACGCCGTGGTCGGGCACCAGGTGGATCAGCCAGCCGAGGGCCAGGCCGGTCAGCGCAAGACCGGCGGCGACCAGGGTGCCCTTCAGTTTCAGCGCGCCGTCGCGGTTGAACCGGGCGTCGCACCAGCCGACGAGGCGGCCCATCAGGACCGCCGGATGGGGCAGGCGGTTCCAGAGCCAGCGCGGCTCGCCGAAGGCAGCATCAAGCAGAAGGGCGACGATCAGGATCATGCGCAGGGCTATCGGCAGACCGGGGGTGATTCGCAAGACGTTCCCGGATCTTGCCGGTGTTTCGCTGCGCAGCATGGGGCGGCCTTGCCGGATCAACCTGAGGTTGAGCAATTCCGTGTCCTGGCGACATGGATGGGTTACAATTCGGTAATACCCTTGTGGCAACTTGATTTTCTGAAGGTTCACTCCAGACTTTGACTGGGGAAGAAGTCGAGGCTGCCATGCTTGAGTTTCTGCCGACATATGTGCGCGAGGGGCTTGAAGCCGCGCGCAAGAAGGACCTGAAGCGCAAGTCTCGGCTTCGCGTGCAGGTGGGCGATGCCGTCTATCCGGTGCTGCGGTTCTGGGACAACGGCTTTGCGCTGGATGCCGATTTCTCGCCCGGCAAGTTGCGGGGGCTGGTCGATGTTTACGACGGGTCGCGGCACGTGTTCCAGTGCCTGATCATGGCCTCCAGCATCGACAACGGCGAACTCGTCTGCGATTTCAAGCGCGCCACCGCAGTGTCGGACCGCGCACCGCTGGACTTCTGGCGCGACGAGAATGCGCCGGTGGGATACCTGACGAAAGCGTGATCTGCGGGACGCCTCCTCGTTCGACGTCGTCTCCTCGTCGGAAGACGCGCGAAGTCACCGAGGCGCGCCGCAGTCAGGGCCGGATTTCGACCCTGGTGCCGATGGGCGTAACAGCCCAGATCTCGCGCATCTCGGCGTTGGTCACGGCAATGCAGCCTGCGGTCCAGTCCCCCTTGATCTTCATGCCTTCGGGCAGGGCATTGGGCTGACCGTGGATGAAGATATCGCCGCCGGGCGAGTAGCCACCCGCAGCCGCCCGGGCCAGGTCCTCGGGCTTGGGATAGTCCAACCCGATGGACAAGTGAAAGGCGCTTTCAGGGTTTCTCCGGTTGATGGTGAACTCACCCTCGGGTGTCTTGCCGTCGCCCTGGCGGAGCTTGTCGCCCTCGGGCGCGAAGCCGAGGGCGATGCTGTAGGTCCGCACGGCTTCGCCACCCTGGAACAGCTGCATCCGACGCGCGGCCTTCTCGATCACGATCAATTCGACCTGACCCGTCAGCGGCGGCGGGGGCGGCACCGGCCGCATCGGGCCGTAAAGCCAGGCCGCGACAAGCCCCAGGACGACCAGCAGGCAAAGAAAGACCAGAAGCCGCAGACGTCGGATCATTGCAGGTCGGCGAAGGCGCGTTCAAGCCGTGCCACCGCCTCGACGACCTGCGCGCGCGGGCAGGCAAGATTGAAGCGCAGGAACGTCTCGCCCCCGGTCCCGAAGGCCGAACCGTGGTTGGTGGCGATCTTGGCCTGCTTCTCGACCCTGTCGATGAACTCGCCCGGGGCCATGCCGGTGCCGGAAAAGTCGACCCAGGCGAGGTAGGTCGCCTCCAGCGGGGTGGACTTCAGTCCGGGGAGTCGTGCGATGCCTGCGTCGAAAAGCTGACGGTTCCCGTCAAGGTAGCGCATCAGCGCATCGACCCAGGCGGCCCCTTCGGGCGAATAGGCGGCGGTCGCCATGTGCATCCCGAAGGAATTGGGCGAGATTCCCAGCGCGTTGATCGTGCGGGCAAAGGTCGTGCGCAGGGCGGGATCGGCGATGATGACGTTGCCGATGTGGGCGCCGGCGATGTTGAAGGTCTTGGTCGTCGCGGTCATCATCACCAGCCGGTCGGCGATCTGCGGGACGGCCAGCGCCATGACGGTGTGCTTGTGACCCGGGAAGACGAGGTCGTGGTGGATCTCGTCCGAGATCAGGATCAGGTCGTGCTTCACGCAGAAATCGGCGATCCGGCGCAGCTCCTCGACCGTCCAGACTCGACCGCCGGGATTGTGCGGCGAGCAGAGGATCAGCATCCTTTCCGCTCCGGTGAGGTGCTGTTCCCAGGCGGAGGTGTCGATCTGCGCCAGGCCGCCCTGCAGGGTCAGCGGGCATTCGGTGACGGTGCGTCCGGCGGCTTTGATAACGCGGGCGAAGGCGTGGTAGACCGGCGTCATCAGGATCACCGCGTCACCCGGCTGGGTGTAGCTGTGCACGCAAAGCGCGGTCCCGTTGACAAGACCGTGGGTGGTGAAGATCCAGTCGGGCTGAACCTCCCAGCCGTGGCGGTTGGCCATCCACCAGCGGATCGCCCGCAGATAGGCGTTGTCGTCGCCGAAATAGCCGTAGACCCCGTGGTCCAGCATCTTTTGCAGCGCGTTCTGGACGGTTTGCGGCGGCTTGAACTCCATGTCGGCGACCCACATCGCCAGCCCCTCGTCGGGTTTGAGGCCATAGAGCGGTTCCAGCATGTCCCACTTGACGCAGTGGGACCCGGTGCGGGCGATGGGAGTGTCGAAGGTCATGTCGGTCGGCCTGGTCGGCGGGATGTTCATCCGGTTATTCCATCACTGACGGGAAGTCATCCCAAATTGAGGGGGTGGCTGAGAAGCAAATCCCGATAATACGCTTGAATGCGGGACCTGGTTCCGCAAGGAACGCCCGAAATTCCCGCTGTGACTTCACCGCGTTGCTCTTGCCATGACGGGGCTGCTTTCGTAGATGGCTGACATGATCCGCCCTATCCTGATCCATCCTGACCCGCGCCTCAAGAAGCTCTGCGATCCCGTGGCGGAAATCACGCCCGAGATCAGGCAGCTGGCCGCCGACATGCTGGAAACGATGTATGACGCGCCTGGCATCGGGCTTGCCGCACCGCAGGTGGGCGTGACGAAGCGGATCATCGTGATGGACTGCATCAAGGACGGGGACCCGGAGCCGGTTGCCCTGGTCAACCCCGAGGTGATCTGGGCGTCCGAGGACCTGTCGGTCTATGAGGAAGGCTGCCTGTCGATCCCCGAGCAATATGCCGACGTCAAGCGGCCGGCCGAAGTCAGGGTGCGCTGGCTGGGGCTGGACGGCGAGGTGCAGGAGCGGCAGTTTGCAGGCCTTTGGGCGACCTGCGTGCAGCACGAGATCGACCACCTGGATGGCAAGCTCTTCATCGACTACCTGGGGCCGCTGAAGCGCCAGATGATCACGCGGAAGATGGAAAAGCTGAAGCGGGAACGGGCGCGGGGCTAAGTGCCGGGGGTGACTTTCCCGCGCGATGCGGCTATGCGCCGGGGCTGACAACCGAAGGACATCCCGATGCTGCTGCCGATCCTGCGCTGGCCCGACCCCCGCCTTGCGCCCGAGGCGCGGTCACTGGCCAAGGCAGAGGTGCCGGCATGACCGTTCGCCGCTGCCTGCCCTGGCCGCACCCGGTGCTGCGGACGCCCGCCGCCGATGTCGCCGCGATCAGCGATGAGGTCCGGGCGATCTGGGCCGACATGATCGACACGATGGATGCGATGCCGGGCTACGGGCTGGCGGCGGTGCAGATCGGAGTGCCCTTGCGGCTGGCGGTCGTGGATTGCTCGGAGGCGCGCGGACAGGCGGTGCGGATGGCGAACCCCGAAGTGCTGCATGCAAGCGGCCAGCTGCGCGAGCATGAGGAGGCCTCGCCGAACTTGCCGGGGGTGTCGGCGGTCATTCAGCGCCCGCGGGCGGTGACGGTGCGGTTCCTCAACTCTGACGGGGAAATCGAGGAGCGGGATTTCGTCGGCCTCTGGGCGACAAGCGCTCAGCACCAGATCGACCATCTGGCGGGAAGGATGTACTTTGACCGCCTGTCGCCGCTGAAGCGGAAGATGCTGATCGCCAAGGCGGAAAAGCTGGGGCGGCGCGGATGAAAATCATTTTCATGGGAACGCCGGAGTTTTCCGTGCCGGTGCTTGAGGCCCTGCACAGGACACATCAGATCGTGGCCGTCTATTGCCAGCCGCCGCGCCCGGCGGGGCGGGGGAAGGCGGACCGGCCAAGCCCGGTGCAGATGCGGGCTGAAGCGCTGGGGCTGCCGGTGCGCCACCCGGTCTCGCTGCGCAGCGACGCCGCGGTCGCAGATTTCGCGGCGCTGGGGGCGGATGTGGCGGTCGTGGTGGCCTATGGCCTGATCCTGCCGCAAGCGGTTCTGGACGCGCCGCGCCTGGGCTGCCTGAACATCCACGCCTCGCTGCTGCCGCGCTGGCGAGGGGCGGCACCGATCCATCGGGCGATCATGGCCGGAGACCGGGAAACCGGGGTCTGCATCATGCAGATGGAGGCGGGGCTGGACACCGGGCCGGTCCTGCTGCGGCAGGCGGTGACGATCGGGGCCGAGGAAACCACGGCAGACTTGCATGACCGGCTAAGCACCCTTGGCGCGCGGCTGATTGTCGAGGCGCTGGCGCGCCTGCCGCAGTTGCGCGCCGAACCGCAGCCGGCAGAGGGCGTGACCTATGCGGCAAAGATCGACAAGGCCGAGGCGCGGATCGACTGGACCCGCCCGGCGGCGGAGGTGGACCGGCTGATCCGCGGGCTGTCGCCGTTTCCGGGGGCCTGGACCGAAGTGAATGGCGAGCGGGTGAAGCTGCTGCGCTCGCGTCTCGTCCAGGGCCAGGGCCAGGGCCAGAGTCAGGGCCAGAGTCAGGGCGCGCCGGGGCAGGTGCTTCATGGTTTCACCGTGGCCTGTGGCGAGGGTGCCGTCCAGATCACCGAGGCGCAGCGCGAAGGCAAGCGGCCGATGCCGGCGACCGAGATCCTGCGCGGGCTGATCTTGCCCGAGACACTCTAGCGCAGCGGGCCAAGGGGTCCCATCTTCCGCCGGCAGGACTGGGGCGGGGCGCCATGTCGCTTGTCGCGCTTCTGGGCGCGGTGGAGCTGATCCGGGCCCGGAAGACCCTTGCTAGGTAAGCCGCTTGACCGCGTCCTTCAGCCGGAAGGCCGACTTGCCCGCGGCGGCCCACAGCCCCTGACCCTGCCAGGCGGCAAAGAGCAGCGCCGCCCGTTCCCGGGCCTTGACGCCAGCGCCAAGGCGCAAGGCCAGGGCTGTCTCCACCCCCATGCGCCAGCCGTTCGCCCGCTGCGCCAGGTCCGGGTGGCGCAGGTCCGAGGTGATGGAACCGGCATCGAACGGCCCGATGGCCTTGAGCAACCCCTGCGGCCCCTTGTCCGCTGTCGCGGCGATGGCTTGCACGGTGCGATGTTCAAGCGCGTCCCAGGCGGCGTGACGCGCGGCGCGGATCATCCCCTCGACGCTGCCATAGCGCTGCACAAGGGTCGGCGGCGCCAACCCGGAGGCTTTGGCGACCGACCCGAAGGAGACCGCCTTCTCGCCGCCCTGCTCCAGCAGGCGCTGGATGATTGCGAAGACCTGGGCATCGGGAATGGTGCGGGTGCGTGGCATGAGGCAAGGCTAAACGAATGTCCGTTCGCCTGGCAAGCCTCAGCGCTTTGGTGCGTCCGGGCTGGGCGGTTGCGACCTGTAGACCGGCAGGCGCCAGCCAAGCGCGATGCTGCCCGCCCGCAAGGTGAAGACGATGGCCGCGCAGAGCAGCAGCGACAGGCCGTCACCCAGGCCCGCGACCCGCGCCAGCACCGCGCCCAGGGATCCGGCAAGCGCACAGGTCGCGTAAAGCTCGCCCTGTTTCAGGACCAGCGGGACTTCGTTGCAGACCACGTCACGCATGAGACCGCCCAGACAGCCGGTGATCATGCCCATGACCAGGACGATGGGCCAAGCCTGCGCTTCGGCCAACGCCACCGCGACCCCGGCGGGGACCGCGACGGCAAGGGCTGCGGCGTCGAACCACAGCAGCGCGCGGTAGCGGCTTTCCAGCAGATGGGCAGTGAAGAAGACCAGCACGGCGGCCAGCGCGGCGACGCCCAACGTCAGCGGATCGGCGACCCAGAAGACCTCGCGGTTCAGGATCGCATCGCGCAGCGTGCCGCCACCGACGGCGGTCAGGCAGGCGATGAAGATGAAGCCCACGATATCCAGCTGCGACCGGCTGGCGGCCAGCGCCCCGGTCAGGGCAAAGACCAGCACCGAGGCGTAATCGAGTGCATCCAGCAACGTCATGCCGCGGGAGCCTTGAATGGGGCCTTGATGGGCGTCTTGAACGGGGCCATGCCCGCACGGGCCAGCTCGTCGGCGCGTTCGTTCTCGGCGTGGCCGGCATGGCCCTTGATCCAGCGCCAGGTCACCTTATGGGTGGCGGCGGCGGCTTCAAGCCTTTGCCAAAGCTCGACATTCTTGACCGGCGCGCCATTGGCGGTGCGCCAGCCCTTGCGCTTCCATCCGGCGATCCACTCGGTGATCCCGTTCTTCACATAGGCGCTGTCGGTGACGATGGTCAGCTCGGTCGGGCGGGTCAGCGCCTCCAGCGCCGAGATGGCGGCCAGAAGCTCCATCCGGTTGTTGGTGGTCAGCGCCTCGCCGCCTTGCAAGGTGCGCTCCTTGACGACGACGCCATTCTCGCGCGCAAGCATCAGCACGCCCCAGCCGCCGGGGCCGGGGTTCCCGGAACAGGCACCGTCAGTATAGGCGAAAAGCTCGGCCATGCGGGTCATGCCTGCAACGGGATGGCGATGCAGCCAAGGACGACCACGGTCAGCATGACCCGCAGTCGCAGCCACCAGCGCGGCGCAAGGCCCCAGGCCTGGAACATCGCGTCCAGCAGCAGCAGGCCGACGAACCCGGCGGCAAGGAAGATGGTCGAGGTGTCCGACGCGTCCGAGACCATGAAGAACACCCAGAGCGCCGGGATGACCGACAGGCAGTAGGCGATGGCGGCCTCGCGTCCGTCGGTTCTGGTCGCAAAGCCCCAGAGCACGCCGGACATGAAGGACAGGATGACGGTGCCGTAGGTCAGCCCGACATAGGCGCCAAGGAACATCGGCGGCAGGACCTGACCGGCCCAGGCCGAGAGGGCGGGCGACAGATGCGTGGCCGCCGACCAGAGGAAGGGAATCAGCCCGGCAAGGCCAAGGAGCAGGGCGGGACGGGGAATGCGGGCATCGTCGGTCATGGCATTGATCTAGCCTGACCGGCTGGCCAAGGCCAGCGCGCAGAGCAGGCGCAAGCCAGGGCCAGGCTGACCGGGTGATCGGCGGTCTCGCCTTCGACCCGGCGGCACCGGCCAGGGGCGCTGACCACATCTGCCGGCAGACGCAGGATGGTGCAGGTCGCGCGTCCCCGGATCAGCGGTTCAGCCCGGCCCGCGAAGCTGGCCCAACCGGTCATGCAGGCTCGCGCAGGATGCGGGGGACCTTGAATTCGATGTCCTCGACGGCGGTTTCGACCAGGTCCAGAGTGACGGCGTAGCGGGCGCGGAAGGCGTCGATGACTTCGTTGACCAGCACTTCCGGCGCGCTGGCCCCGGCGGTCAGGCCGATGGCGCGGACGCCTTGCAGGGCGCGCCAGTCGATGTCGGCGGCGCGCTGGATCAGCATGGAATAGGGGCAGCCCGCGGCAGTGCCGACCTCGACCAGGCGTTTCGAGTTCGAGGAGTTCGGTGCGCCGATCACCAGCAGGGCGTCGATCTTCGCCGCTATGGCCTTGACGGCGGCCTGGCGGTTCGTGGTGGCGTAGCAGATGTCGTCGTGGGCGGGGGCGTGGATCAGGGGGAAGCGGGCCTTCAGCGCCGCGGCGATTTCGGCGGTGTCGTCGACCGAAAGCGTGGTCTGGGTGATGAAGGCCAGCCTTGCGGGGTCGCGGACTTGCAGGGTGGCGACATCGGCGACCGTCTCGACCAGCAGGACCTCTCCGGGCGGCAGCTGGCCCATGGTGCCCACCGTCTCGGGGTGGCCCTCGTGGCCGATGTAGATCATCTGGGTGCCTGCCTCGTGGTGGCGGGCGGCCTCGTTGTGGACCTTGGTGACAAGCGGGCAGGTCGCATCGACGGCAATCATCTGGCGGCGGGAGGCCTCGGCCGGGACGGACTTGGGGACACCGTGCGCGGAAAAG
>PNNE01000112.1 GCA_013824055.1 Rhodobacter sp.
TGATCCACCAAAGGTGGCGGGCGGTGCCGGGGCGGTTCAAGGATTACATCAGCCAGCCGAAGAACAACGGCTATCGGTCGATCCACACCACGGTCAGCGGCCGGGACGGCAAGCGGGTCGAGGTGCAGATCAGGACGCGCGAGATGCACGAGGTCGCCGAGGCCGGGGTCGCGGCGCATTGGTCCTATCGTGAGGGCGTGCGGGGGGTGAACCCGTTCGCGGTGGACCCGGCCAAGTGGATCGCGACGCTGACCGAACGGCTGGACGAGGGCGACACGGACGAGTTCCTGGAACACGTGAAGCTTGAGATGTACTCGGACCAGGTGTTCTGCTTCACGCCCAAGGGCGACGTGATCCAGATGCCGCGCGGGGCGACGCCGCTGGACTTCGCCTATGCGATCCACACGCGGATCGGGAATTCCTGCGTGTCGGCCAAGATCGACGGCATCCGGGTGCCCCTGTGGACGCGGCTCAAGAACGGCCAGTCGATCGAGATCATCACCGCCGAAGGGCAGCGGCCGCAGTCCAGCTGGATCGACATCGTGACGACCGGGCGCGCGAAGGCGGCGATCCGGCGGTCCTTGCGCGAGGAGGACCGGGGCCGGTTCGTCAAGCTGGGGCAGGAACTGGCGCGGGCGGCCTTTGACCATGTGGGCAAGAAGGCCAGCGACAAGGCCTTGCGGACAGCGGCCAAGATGCTGGGGCTGGCCGACGAGAACGACCTGCTGGCGCGGCTCGGTTCGGCCGAGATGCCGGCCCGGCGGGTGGTCGAGACGCTCTATCCCGAACTTGCGCAGGCCGTGGCCGAGGAGGTGGACGCCAGGCGCCCGGTCGTCGGGCTGACCGCCGACCAGGACTTCCGCCGGGCGCGGTGCTGCCAACCGGTCCCCGGCGAGCGGATCGTGGGGATCACCTATCGCGGGCAGGGGGTCGTGGTTCATGCCATCGACTGCCCCGCGCTGGAGGAGTTCGAGGACCAGACCTCGCGCTGGGTGGACCTGCACTGGCACTCGGGCCGTCACAAGCCCGTGTTCACGGTCAGCCTGGAGCTGACCATTTCGAACGATGCCGGCGTTCTTGGACGCATCTGCACCCTGGTGGGCGAGCAGAAAGCGAACATCTCGGACCTGCGCTTTACCGACCGGAAGCCGGATTTCTATCGCGTTATCATTGACGTGGACTTGCGCGACGTCGAACATCTGCACATGGTCATGACGGCTCTGGAAGCCGAGACGGATGTGGCGCAGATATCGCGTCATCGGGATTTGACACGCCGTCCGTAAGGACGGACAGCGGGGGTGGGGCCCGGCAGAGAGGCGACGTTGGTTTTCAGACGCAGGGATAAGTTGGGCTGGGGCGCATGGCTGCGCGAGCAGGTCTATCCCCGCTCGGGGTTCCGACGCGCGACCCGCTATGTCGTCTACCGGATGCGGCGCCTGCCCGACCAGCCGCACCGGGTGGCGCGTGGCGTCTTCGCGGGGTTCTTCATCGGCTTCCTGCCCTTGCCGGGATTGCAGTTCCTGGCGGCCTGGGGGGCCGCGCGCCTGGTGCGCGGCAACGTGCTGGCGGCGCTTCTGGGGACGTTCAACACCAACCCGGTCACGACGCCGTTCTTCGCGGTGCTGGCGATGACGCTTGGCCACTGGATCATGGGGATCGAGGCGCCGCTGAACGCCAAGTACATCGGCCATGCCTTCGGCGAGGCGGGGCATGACCTGTGGTTCAACGTCCTGGCCCTGTTCGGGCCGCAGAAGACGCAGTGGGACGGGCTGATCCAGTTCTGGCACGAGATCTATCTGCCATACCTGATCGGGGCGCTGGGGCCGGCGATCATCATCAGCACCATTGCCTATTATGTCACGATCCCCCTGGTCGAGGCTTACCAGAAAGCACGCGCGGCCACGGCCCATGAACGGGCCGAACGGCGTGGCAAGATGCGTGCGAAGCTGGCCGAGGCGGCGGCAAAGCTGAAACGTCGCAGCGAAAAAGGCGGCGAGGACGGTGACGACAGCCCGGGAACGCCCTAGACTGTCGCCAAACGCGGGAAGGCCGGAATGAACCAAGCACTGCAAAGGCCCGGCAAGCTTCGGCTTGGGGTGAACATCGACCACGTTGCCACGGTGCGCAATGCCCGCGGCAGTGCCTGGCCCGACCCGCTGCGCGCCGCGCTCTTGGCCGAGACGGCCGGTGCCGACGGGATCACGGCCCACCTGCGCGAGGACCGCCGACACATCCGCGACTCTGACATCGAGGCGCTGATGGCGGGGATCGCGATCCCGCTCAACTTCGAATGTGCCGCCACGGCCGAGATGCAGGCCATCGCCCTGCGCCACAAGCCGCACGCGATCTGCCTGGTGCCGGAAAAGCGCGAGGAACGGACAACGGAAGGCGGTCTTGACGTCGTCAGTGACCAGAACCGGCTGGCCGATTACATCGCGCCGCTGCGCGAAGCGGGTTGCCGGGTCAGCATGTTCATCAGCCACGACCCCCGGCAGATCGAGGCCAGCGCCCGGATCGGCGCGGCGGTGGTGGAACTGCACACCGGGCTTTATTCGGAACTGCTGGCGGATGGGCATGCAAGCCTGGCCGAGCGGGAGCTGGCCTCGCTTCAGGCGGGGGCGGAGTTCGCCGCAAGCCTGGGTCTGGAGGTCCATGCCGGCCACGGGCTGACCTATGACAACGTGGAACCCATCGCGGCGATCCCGGAACTGGCCGAGCTGAACATCGGGCATTTCCTGGTGGGCGAGGCGATCTTCCGCGGCCTGGAACCGGCCATCGAGGAAATGCGCCGCCGCATGGACCTGGCGCGCGGGCTTTAGTCGCCCCGGCCGCAGCGAAGGGACGGCGCGACAGCGGCGCTGGAAGAGGTCGGGCAACTCTGCGATGAGGGTGCGGAAGCAGGCTGACGCCTGCGGGCAGGGCAGGGCAGGGGGAAGCGCAATGATCCTGGGCATCGGCACCGACCTTGCCAACATCGAGCGGATCGAGAAGACGCTGGAGCGCCACGGCGACCGCTTCAGGAAACGGGTCTTTACCGAGGTCGAGCAACGCAAGGCGGAAGCGCGCCCCCACGCCATCGCGGCGACCTACGCCAAACGCTGGGCGGCAAAGGAGGCGTGCTCGAAGGCGCTGGGCACGGGGCTGCGGATGGGGATCAGCTGGAAGGACATGGCGGTGACGAACCTGCCGTCCGGCCAGCCGGTGATGCATGTGACGGGCTGGGCGGCGGAACGGCTGCGCGCGATGACCCCCGCGGGGCACGAGGCGGTGATCCATGTCACCTTGACCGATGACCACCCCTGGGCGCAAGCTTTCGTGGTGATCGAAGCAAGGCCCATCGCTGCAACGGGGTGACCGATGTCCCAGCCACAGTTCTCGCCCCGGATCGAGGCGCTGGCCGCGGCGGGAATTTCGGTGGCGGCGCTGGGCGGGGCTGGGTGGCTGGGCTGGATGATCGGCTGGCCGGACAGCTTTGACACGAGCGATCCCGATTTCGTCAATCCGTTCTCGATCATGATCCTGGGGCTGCTTGGGGTGGCGGGCTGGTTCGGCGTCAAGGCGGCACGCAACGAGATGCGGCATCGGGCCTTCGGGAATACGGTGCTGGAGATCGACCCTCCCGGGCATATGCGTCTTGGCGGGCCGTTCGCCGGTCGTTTGCGGGTGCAGAAGCCGGTTGCAGCGACGGGACCGTTCCGCCTGGTGCTGACCTGTTTCGACGTGCACCAGTTCGAAGACAACGGCCGTTTCAAGACCTCGAACTTTCCGGTCTGGACTGGCGAAACGACAGCGTCGGCCGACACGGACGCCACGCACGGCCTGCCGTTCCGCTTTGACCTGCCCGCCTCGGTGGGACCCGAGCCGGTGCCAAGCGGCATCCTGCCGGGGACGGGCAGTCGTCACCGCATGACAGTGCATGTGCCGGGGATGCGCAAGGTGGTGGCCGGCAACATCCCTCCGGTCGGGCGCTTCTGGACGCTGGTCGCTGCCGCGCCGACGAAGGGTCCCGACTTCCGCGCCGAGGTGGTGGTTCCGACCGACCGGCCGCGCGGCAAGAGCCGGTTGCCTTGACTTCGCTCCGTGCTTGCGCGCAAGAAGCGGCAAACCGACAAGAGGCAGGACAGGCATGGCGAGCGGCAACAAGGGCGATGGCGGCATCGTCGAGACGATCAAGACGGTCTTCTGGGCGCTGGTGATCGCAATCGCCTTCCGGTCGATCCTGTTCCAGCCGTTCTGGATCCCGTCCGAATCGATGAAGGACACGCTGCTGATCGGCGACTTCCTCTTCGTCAACAAGATGGCCTACGGCTATTCGCGCTATTCCTGCGAGATTCCGTTCACCACGATCAGCCTCTGCCCGGTTTCGGGCCGGGTCCTTGCGGGCGAGCCCGAGCGCGGCGATGTGGTCGTCTTCCGGCATCCGACCGCAGGGTCGGACTTCATCAAGCGGCTGGTCGGCCTGCCGGGCGACAAGATGCAGATGCGCGATGGCGTCCTGTTCATCAACGGCGTCGCGGCGCCGCAGACCCCGGACGGCGTTTTCGAAGAGGTGATGGAGGCGCAAGGCCCGATGCGCAACCGCCCGCGCTGCGAGAATGGCGCGGTGGGCGAGGGTGGCATCTGCACCAAGAGCCGGTTCACCGAAACCCTGCCCGAGGGCCGCCAGCATCGCGTGCTGAACATCGACGCGGACGGCGCGGGCGACAACACCGACATCTTCACCGTGCCTGCGGGTCATTACTTCGTGATGGGCGACAACCGCGACAACTCGACCGACAGCCGCTTCCCGCAGGCGGTGGGCGGCGTGGGCTTCCTGCCGGCCGAATACCTGATCGGTCGGGCGGATCGGATCATGTTCTCGTCGGCCGGGCGGAGCCTGTTCTTCTTCTG
The DNA here is from genome assembly GCA_013824055.1 of Rhodobacter sp. Classification (GTDB taxonomy): domain Bacteria; phylum Pseudomonadota; class Alphaproteobacteria; order Rhodobacterales; family Rhodobacteraceae; genus Tabrizicola. Next base: position 4,891 of record PNNE01000112.1, read on the forward strand.
GACCTGGCGGGCGGACCGCTTCTTCAAGGCGGTCGAGTGAGGGTGATCGCGTGAGGTTGGCAGCGGACCTGCTGGCCTTCCAGGGCCGACTGGGGCACAGTTTCCGCAAGCCCGAGCTGCTGGTGCGCGCGGTGACGCATGCCTCGATCGGCACTGCCACCCGGCCCGACAACCAGCGGCTGGAGTTTCTGGGCGACCGGGTGCTGGGGCTGGTGCTGGCCGAGGCGCTGCTTTCTGCCGACACCGGCGCGCGTGAGGGTCAGCTGGCCCCGCGGTTCAACGCGCTGGTCCGCAAGGAGACCTGCGCCGACGTCGCGCGCGAGGTGGGCCTGGGCGAAGTGCTGAAGCTGGGACGCAGCGAGATGCTGACCGGAGGCCGCCGGAAAGAGGCGCTTCTGGGCGACGCGATGGAGGCGGTGATCGCCGCCGTCTACCAGGACGCGGGCTTTGAGGCGGCGCGGGCCTTGGTCCTGCGGCTTTGGCGCGACCGGATCGCGGCGGTGGAACCCGACGCGCGGGACCCGAAGACCAGCCTGCAGGAATGGGCGCAGGCGCGGGGGATGCCGCCTCCGTCCTACGAGGAAGCCGGACGCTTCGGCCCCGACCATGCTCCGGTGTTCACCGTGCGGGTGATGCTGGCCAATGGCGAGGCGGCCGAGGCCGCAGCCGGGTCGAAGCGGGTGGCGGAACAGGCTGCGGCGCGCATGCTGCTGGAGCGGATGGAGCGGGGCGCCTGAGCGGACGGCGCCGCAACCGACGCGTGCGACGCCAGCGCTTCAGGAGGTTTCAGCTCGGGCCGGATTGCCAACTGGTCTTTTGCGGCCGTTTCGCCTATGGGAACGGCTTAACGAAAGGGTTGCCACCACATGACCACGCGCGCGGGCTTCGTCGCCCTGATCGGAGAGCCCAACGCGGGCAAGTCCACGCTTCTGAACCGGATGGTGGGGGCGAAGGTCAGTATCGTCACGCACAAGGTGCAGACGACGCGGACCCGGATCCGCGGGGTCTGCATGGAGGGGCAAAGCCAGATCGTCTTCGTGGACACGCCCGGCATCTTCCGGCCCCGGCGGCGGCTGGACCGCAGCATGGTCAAGGCGGCCTGGGGTGGGGCGTCGGATGCCGACATCATCGTCCTTCTGATCGAGGCGCAGCGCGGGCTGACCGAAGGGGTCAAGGCGATCATCGACCGGCTGAAGGACGAGATGCCGAAGGGCCAGCCCGTCGCCCTTGCGATCAACAAGCTGGACCGGGTGAAGGCCGAGACGCTGCTGGCGTTGGCCGAGGAGGCAAACGCGGCCTTCCCCTTCGCCAGGACCTTCATGATCAGCGCCGAAAAGGGTTACGGCGTTGCCGACCTGCGGGAATGGCTGGCAGCCGAAGTGCCCGAGGGCCACTGGTTCTACCCCGAAGACCAGATCGCCGACCTGCCGATGCGGATGATCGCGGCCGAGATGACGCGCGAAAAGCTGACTCTGCGGCTGCATGAGGAGTTGCCCTACCAGCTGACCGTCGAGACGGAAAAGTGGGAGGACAAGCCCGACGGGACCACGCGGATCGACCAGATCGTCTATGTCGCGCGCGACGGTCACAAGGGGATCGTCCTGGGCAACAAGGGCGAGACGATCAAGAGCGTGGGCCAGGCGGCGCGGGCCGACATCAGCGAGTTCCTGGGGCGGACGGTGCACCTGTTCCTGCAGGTGAAGGTGCGACCGAACTGGCTGGACGAGCCCGAGCGCTATTCCGAGATGGGTCTGGACTTCAAGGACGGCGATGCGTGAGGCGGCCAAAAGTCTTCGAAGACTTTTGCAAATTCCTTCGAAGGAATTTGGTCCCGGCCGCGGCGTGACGCGATGAGCCCGCGGCTTGCCTCGGGCCTCTGGGTCTCGGCCTACCTCACGCGGCTGCGGCTGGCGGATATTCCGGCCTATGTCACGGCCAAGGGTGATCCCGAGGCCGGGGCGGTCGTGGTCAAGGTGGCGCTCTTGGACGGCACCGCGCGGGCCTATGCGCGGCGGTCGGACCTGATGAGCGGGGCACGGGCCTGGATCGTGCTGGCCGAGGGGCCGGAGGCCGAGGTCGATGCGCTGGTCTTGCGCAGCCGGGGCCGCGACCCGGATCTGTGGGTGATCGAGCTGGAGGACCGGCAGGGGCGGACCTTGCTGGATCAGGACGGCCTGTCGGATTGAGTTGCACCCCCGACCCGGTCACGGGATAGTCCGGCGCATGGACTGGCGCGACGAAGGCATCCTTCTGTCCATGCGGCCGCATGGCGAGACCTCGGCGATTGTCGAGGTCCTGACGGCCCGGCATGGGCGGCACATGGGCGTGGTGCGGGGCGGCGCCTCGCGCAGGATGGCCGCCAGTCTGCAACCGGGGACCGGCCTGACGCTGGAGTGGCGGGCGCGGCTGGACGACCACATCGGCAGCTTCACGGTCGAGCCGGTGACATCCCGCGCGCATCTGCTGGCGGACCGGCTGGCGCTGGCGGGGCTCTTGTCGGTCTGTGCCCTGCTGCACGAGGCCGTGCCGGAACGCGAGCCGCATCCGGCGCTGTGGCGCAGGACGCTGGCGCTGATGGACATGCTGGGGGAGGCGGGCTGGACGGCGGCTTACGTCCGCTGGGAGTTGTGCCTGCTGGAGGAGATCGGCTTTGGCCTGGATCTTTCCGCCTGCGCCGTCACCGGGGCGACCGAGGGGTTGGCCTATGTCAGTCCGAAGACCGGCCGGGCAGTGACGGCCAGGGGCGCGGGGGACTGGGCGGATCGGCTGATCCCCCTGCCCGAGGGGCTGGAGGCCGACGGGCCGCTGTCACCGCAGGCGGTGGTGACGGGCCTCCGGCTGACCGGCTTCTTCCTGGACCGCGGGTTGCGCCCGGTTCTGCACGACAGACCGCTGCCCGAGGCGCGGTCGCGGCTGGTCGACCTCTTGTCCCGCCCGGCGTGATGCGACCTTTGATGTCGGCTTTGTGACAGACGCTCCAGGGTCTGCCCGTCCAAGTCTGGGCATGGCCAACCGTTACATTCCGCTGGCGCTGCGGCACAGCCCCACCCCCCGGATCGAGCATTTCGCGCTTCTCTCGGGGTTGGACGCTTCGATCCGGGGCATGCTGATCTCGACCATGCCGCTGGTGGTCTATGACGCGCTGCACGATGCGCAGGCGACGTCGGTGGCGTTCTTCATCTCGGGCGTCGTCGCGCTGATCTGGGGGCTGATGGTGCCCTGGGCCGCCCGGCTGATCCCGCGCCGCTGGACCTATACCGGCGGGGTGCTCCTGTATCTGATCGGCAATACCCTGGGCGCGATCGGGACGGCCTGGTCGGTGCCGATGGCACTGGTCTGCAATGCAATGGCGACGGTGACGATCTTTGTCTGCCTGAACGCCTATGTGCTGGATTATGTCGACCGCGAGAATCTGGGGCGCAGCCAGTCGACCCAGATGGTCTATGCCGCCGCGCCCTGGGCGATCGGGCCGCTGGCGGGGGTCTGGCTTTACCACCAGTGGCACGCGCTGCCCTTCATCGCGTCGGGCATCTTTGCCTTCATCCTCCTGGTCTGCTTCTGGGTCCTGCGGATGGGCAACGGCAAGCAGATCACCCGGGCCAGGCGGCCGGCGGTGAACCCCCTGGGCTATCTGGGCCGATTCTTCATCCAGCCACGGCTGATCGCGGGCTGGCTGTTCGCGGTGATGCGAAGCTGCGGCTGGTGGGTCTATGTCGTCTACCTGCCGATCTTCTGCATCGAGGCGGGGCTGGGCGACAAGGTGGGAGGCATCGCGCTGTCGATCACCAACGCCTTGCTCTTCGCCGCCCCGGCGCTGAACCGTCTGGCGCGGCGGCTCTCGGTGCGGCGATCGGTCCGGGCGGCCTTTGGGGCTTGCGGTGTGCTGTTCCTGGCGGCGGGGCTTCTGGCCTTCCTGCCCTGGGCCAGCGTCGGGCTGATCATGACGGCCTCGATCTTTCTGGTGACGCTTGATGTCGTCGGCGGCCTGCCGTTCCTGATGTCGGTAAAGCCGTCAGAGCGGACGGAGATGTCGGCGGTCTATTCCAGCTTCCGCGATGTCTCGTCCATCCTGACGCCGGGGGCGGCCTGGCTGGTCCTGTGGGTGGCTCCGCTGCCCGGCATCTTCGTGGCGGCGGGCGTGGGCCTTCTGGCATCCTGGGCGGTGGCGGGGCGGCTGCATCCGCGCCTTGGCGTGCAGCGTCCGTCGCGCGGTCGGGTGGCTGCCTGACAACGCTCCTCGATGGTCTTCGACCACTCGTCGCGGGTGCTTGCGACGAGAAGCCGAAGGCGCACGAGGAGCAGTCCTCAGGCCCAGATCCTGCCGTGCTTGACCAGCCAGTCGGCCGAGGCGAGGAGTGCGGCCTTCGGGGCAATGAACTCCATCCCCATTTCCTTGACGGCGCGTGCGTTGGACACGCGCTCAAGGTGGCCAAGCTTGGGCAGGATCGACTTGATCGACGGATCGAAGAACGACAGCAACCGGACGATCGACTTCGGGGCCTCGCGGGTGGGGATGCGTCGGGTCGGGTAGGCGGCCTTCAGGGTGCGGCCCATGTCGACAAAGGCCATCGAACCCGACGACGCCAGGTAGCGCCGCCCCTCGGTCGTGGGGCGTTGCAGGGCGCGCAGGTGCATCTCGGCCACGTCGCGGACATCGACGACGGGCAGGGCCATCGGCGGCAGCATCGGATCGCGGCCCTTGAGGAAGCGTTCCACCAGGCCGAGCGACGCGCCGTAGTGTTCGTCCAGCGGCGGGCCAAGGACCAGGCCGGGATTGATGGTCGTCAGCTTCAACCCGCGGGACTTGGCAATCTCCCATGCGGTGCGTTCGGCGAGGGTCTTTGACCTGGCGTAGGGCGTGGTCGTGCGCAAGTGCAGGTCGCACCAGTCGGCTTCGTCCTGCAGGCTGTCGGGCTTGCCTTCGTTGATCACCGCGGCGGTGGAGGAGGTGAGGATGACCCGCGTGACCCCCGCTGCGGCGGCGGCCTTCAGGACCCGCTCGGTGCCCTCGACCGCGGGGCGGATCACTGTGGCGGGGTCCTTCGGCTGGGTGATGGGGAAGGGCGAGGCGGTGTGGACCAGCGCCGAGACGCCGGCCATGGCCTCGGCCCAGCCCGCATCGGCTTCAAGGTCGGCCTGGACGAAGGACAGCGCGCCTGCGTGTTCGGTCAGATAGGGCGCAAGCGCGGCGCGGACCTCGTCGGCCCGGTCGATCCGGCGCAGGGTGCCGCGCACCGCATAGCCTGCATTCAAGAGCTTGAGCGCCACGTGTTTCGCGATGAAACCGGAGACACCTGTCAACAGCACCAGTTCCATGCCCGACTCTCCCCTGCTCCTGGCTAAAGGATT
>PNNE01000111.1 GCA_013824055.1 Rhodobacter sp.
CCGGCCACCCAGGGCGCGCGCTCCAGCGCGATCAGCGGCGTGCCGGTTTCGGTGCAGGCGGCGACGGCGTTGCTGCTCATCTGCGCGGCAAAGGGGTGGGTCGCGTCGACCACATGGCTGATCGCCTCGGCCTTCAGATAGTCCGCCAGCCCCTCGACCCCGCCGAAGCCGCCGACCCGCATGTGGATCGGCTGGCCCATCGGCGCCTCGGTGCGCCCGGCATAGGAATAGACCCCCGCCAGCCCCGCCCGGGCAAGCGCCTGGGCCAGGAGGTTCGCCTCGGTCGTGCCGCCCAGAAGCAGGATGCGTGTCATGGCTGACCCTTGGTTGACGATCATCGGCCTGGGCGAGGATGGACTGGCGGGCCTGTCGCCCGCAAGCCGTGCCGCCCTGGCCGCCGCCGAAGCGATCTTCGGCGGCCCCCGGCATCTGGACCTGATCGGGGCGGCTGGCAAGGGGCAGTCCTGGCCGGTGCCCTTCGACCCGACGCCGGTGCTGGCCCATCGCGGGAAACCCACGGTTGTCCTGGCCTCGGGCGATCCGTTCTGGTTCGGCGCGGGTGGCAGCCTGATGGCGCATCTGTCGGGCGGGGAATGGATTTCGCACCCCGTGCCCTCGACCTTCCAGCTTGCCGCGAACCGGCTGGGCTGGCGGCTGGAGGAGGTGCTTTGCCTTGGCCTGCACGCCGCGCCCTTTGCCCGGCTGCGCCCCCTTCTGGGGCGGGGCGTGCGGGCGATCTGCACCCTGCGCGATGGGGCGGCAGTGGGGGAACTGGCAGAATGGCTGGCGGCGAACGGGCATCCGAATGCCCGCCTGACCGTGCTGGAGCGCCTCGGCGGCCCGCTGGAGCGGATCACCGCAGGGGTTCCGGTTGACCCAATCGGGGCCCCGGTCTCGGTGGCCATCGAGGCCACCGAGACCGGCCTGCCGGGCGCCTCTGGCCTGCCGGACACGCTGTTCCAGCACGACGGCCAGATCACCAAGCGCCCGGTGCGTGCGCTGACGCTTTCGGCGCTGGCCCCGCGCAAGGGCGAGGTGCTGTGGGACATCGGTGCCGGTTCCGGCTCCATTGGCATCGAATGGCTGCTGGCCGGGGCCGGGCGCGTCGAGGCGCTGGAGGCCGATCCTGCCCGCGCCGCCCGGGCGCGGGGGAATGTGGATGCCTTCGGCCTGGGCCACCGCCACCGCCTGCACGAGGCCCGCGCGCCCGAAGGGCTGGACGGCCTGGCCGCGCCCGATGCGGTCTTTGTCGGCGGCGGGGCGTCCGAGGCGCTGCTGCTGCGGCTTTGGGACATCATGCCTGCGGGCTGCCGTCTGGTCCTGAACGCGGTGACGATCGAGACCGAGGCGCTGGTCCTGGACTGGTCGGCGCGGATGGGGGGGGGCCTGCTGAAGGTAGACCTCTCCGAGCCCGTCGCAGTCGGCGGAAAACGCGGCTGGAAGGCCGGTTTCCCGATCCTGCAATGGAGCGTCACAAGATGATCGTCGCGGGGTTCGGCTTCCGGTCGGGGGTGACCTTGGCCGCCTTGCAGGATGCGCTTGCGCGGGCCGGGGGTTCGGGAGAGGTGACGCATCTTGCGACGCTGGCGGCGAAGGCGAAGGGGCTTGCCCCGCTGGCCGAGGTGCTGGGGTTGCCGGTGGTGGCACTTTCCGATGCGGCGCTGACCGGGCAGGCCACGCTGACGCGGTCGGACCGGGTGCAGGCGATGTTCGGCACCGGCTCGGTCGCCGAGGCGGCGGCTTTGGCGGCGGCGGGCCAGGGCGCGCGGCTGCGGGGGCCGCGGGCCGTATCGGCGGACGGGACGGCGACGGCTGCCATCGCGGAGGGTTCGGGGTGAGGGGCGGCTGTGATGATGCGCGCCTTGCGGCGCAAGCCTTTTGTCTCGCCTCTGCGCGCGCAGGGCGCGCAACCGGCTCGGGCGTGCGCCGCAGGGGATATTTGGGCCAATGTGAAAGGGCAGGGGCTGGTCTCTGCGAGGGTGGGGCATGACTGTCCATTTCATCGGTGCCGGGCCGGGAGCGGCGGACCTGCTGACGCTGCGGGGGCGGGATCTGATCGCCGCGTCCCCCGTCTGTCTTTATGCGGGGTCGCTGGTGCCCGAGGGGGTGCTGTCGCATTGCCCTGCCGGGTGCAGGTTGGTGAACACCGCGCCCCTGTCGCTGGACGAGATCATGGCCGAGATCATCGCGGCGCATGCAGCGGGGCAGGATGTCGCGCGGCTGCAGTCCGGGGACCTGTCGGTCTGGTCGGCGATGGGCGAGCAGTTGCGGCGGCTGCGGGCGCTTGGCATCCCCTATGATGTGACGCCCGGTGTGCCCTCGTTCGCTGCCGCGGCGGCGGCCCTGGGGGTGGAGCTGACGCTGCCCGGGCTGGCGCAGTCGGTGGTCCTGACCCGGGTCGAGGGGCGGGCGACGCAGATGCCGGCGCGGGAAAACCTGCCGGCTTTCGCCGCCACGGGGGCGACGCTGGCGCTGCATCTGTCGATCCACCTGATCGACAAGCTGACCGCGGACCTGATCCCGCATTATGGCGCGGATTGCCCGGTGGCTGTCGTCTGGCGCGCCTCCTGGCCCGACCAGCGGATCATCCGGGCAACGCTTGCCACGCTGAAGGCCGCCGTGCCCGCAGAGGTCGAGCGGACGGCGCTGATCCTTGTCGGTCCGGCGCTGGCGCAGGCGGGGTTCGAGGACAGCCGGCTTTACGCGGGCGATTACGACCGCCGCTATCGCCCCGTCGGCACCGATCCCCGGTTTCCGGGGACGGGCGGATGAGTCCCGGCCTGCTGATCGCCGCGCCTGCCAGTGGCACCGGCAAGACCACGGTCATGCTGGGGCTGCTGGCCGCGTTGCGGGAGCGGGGCCTGCAAGTGCAGCCCTTCAAGAACGGGCCGGACTACATCGACCCCGCGTTTCACCGGGCGGCAAGCGGGCGGGACAGCTTCAACCTCGATAGCTGGGCGATGCCGGGGGTGATGCTGGACGGGCTGGTGGCGGTGGCCGAAGGCGCGGATCTGGTGCTGGCCGAAGGCTCCATGGGCCTTTTCGACGGGGTGGCCGCGCCGGGGGCCGCTGGCAACGGGGCCAGTGCCGACCTTGCCGCGCGGATGGGCTGGCCGGTGGTGCTGGTGATCGACGCAAGCGGTCAGGCGCAGACCGCGGCGGCGGTGGCGCAGGGACTGGCGCGGTTCCGCGCCGGAGTCACGGTGGCGGGCGTGATCCTGAACCGCATCGCCAGCCCCCGGCACGAGGCGCTGGTGCGGACCGGAATGGCCGAGGCGGGGATCACCGTGCTGGGCGTCCTGCCGAAGCGTCCGGCCATCGCCATGCCAGAGCGGCACCTGGGCCTTGTGCAGGCCGAAGAGCAGCCCGCGCTGCAGTCGCTGATTGCCGAGGCTGCGGCCCTGATGCGCGAAGGCGTGGACCTTGATGCGCTTCTGGCCGCCGCCAGGACACGCGCGACGCCCGCATCGGTGCCGAAGATCACCCCGCCCGGCCAGCGCATCGCCCTGGCGCGGGACGCGGCCTTCAGCTTTGCCTACCCGCATCTTCTGCACGGCTGGCGCGCCGCCGGAGCCGAGGTCCTGCCCTTCTCTCCGCTTGGCGATGAAGCGCCCGATCCATCGGCCGACGTCTGCTGGCTTCCGGGCGGCTACCCTGAACTTTACGGCGCGACGCTGGCCCAGGCCGACCGTTTCCGCAGCGGCCTGCGCGCCTTTGCCGCGACCGGACCCGTCCACGGCGAGTGTGGCGGCTACATGGCGATGGGCGAGGCGATCGTCGACCGGCACGGCAACCGGCATCGGATGGCGGGGCTTCTGGGTCTGGTCACCAGCTTCGAGCAGCGGAAGATGCACCTTGGCTACCGCTGCGCCACGCTGGTCAGGGCCATCCCCGGCCATCCACCCGGCAGCCTCTTGCGGGGGCATGAGTTCCATTACTCCACGATCCTGAGCCAACCCGACGCACCCCTGGCTCAGGTCAGTGACGCCACGGGTGGTGCGGTCCCCGAGACCGGCAGCACTCGACTCCAGCCGGGAGGCGGGCTATCGACCGGCACCTTCTTCCACCTGATCGCAAGCGCATGACCCGAACTCATCCCCCCGCGCCCGGAGTTGGCGGACTATCCGGTTTCGGGCCTTCGCAGGCCTTGGTCGCGGGTCCGGCCGGAAATCGGGGGCGCGGATGACCGGGTTTGTCTCTTTCGTCTCGGCCGGTCCCGGCGACCCGGACCTGCTGACGGTCAAGGCGGTCAAGGCGCTGGGCCTGGCCGATGCGGTGCTGTTCGACGACCTGTCCTCGGGTCCGATTCTTGCACTGGCAAGGCCCGGTGCGGACATGGTCGGCGTCGGCAAGCGGGCGGGTCGCGCCTCGCCCAAGCAGGACCACGTCAGCCGCCTGCTGGTCGAGTATGCCCTGACCGGAGCGCATGTCGTCCGGCTGAAATCCGGCGACAGCGGCATCTTCGGGCGGCTGGAAGAGGAACTGACCGCGGTCCGCGCCGCCGGCATCCCCTGCGAGATCATTCCCGGCGTCACCTCGGCCTCGGCTGCCGCTGCCGCAGCGGGCATCCCCCTGACCCGCCGCAGCCATGCACAGCGCGTCCAGTTCATCACGGCCGCCGATACCACGGGCGAGCTGCCGCCCGGCCTGAACCTTCCCGCGCTGGCCGATCCGGGTGCCACGACCGTCATCTACATGGGCAAGCGCACCTTCCCGGCGCTGGCCGAGGCGCTGATCGCCCACGGCCTGCCACCCGACACCCCCGCGCTGCTGGCCGAAGCCGTCAGCACCCCCGAACAGGTGCTGCACCGGTCAACCGTGGCCGAACTCGCCCAGGCGCTGGCGGACAATCGCTCCCCCCTCCCCGGCCTTATCCTTATCGGCCGCCTCGCAGACGGCGTCGCGGACTGACCGCGGCCTGTCGCTTTCTATCTTGCCCGGCCCCCGGCAAAGGCGCACACATCCCCTGCAAGGTGTCCCACACAGGCGCAAAGCGCCGGGACTGAAACGGGAATGAGGAGCGGGCTTACCCCAATGGGGGCCCGTGTCATCAGCCGCCCCCGCGACTGTCAGCGGTGAGCGGGTCCAGCAAAGCCACTGCCCGGAAGGGTGGGAAGGCAAGGGCCCGCCGCGATCCGCCAGCCAGGAGACCGGCCCTGCATGGACATCAACCGCCGTCGGGTGTGACGGACAGGAGGGACAAATGCATATCGAACCGGGCCTCGTCAGCGAGGCAAAGATCGCGCTCAGCTACGCCACCGCAGCCGCCGCGGGCGGGGTGGCACTTTACCACATCGCAACGGCGACCCGCCAAAGCGGCCTCGCCTCGGTTGCCGCGCGGGCCGCCATTGCCACCCTCGGCGTCCTCGTCTTCTTCGAGGTCATGCCGCATTTCGCCGTCGGCGTATCGGAGGTCCATTTCATCCTCGGCTCCACCCTGTTCCTGATCCTCGGGGCAGGACCAGCCGCCATCGGTCTGGCCATGGGCCTCCTGATCCAGGGGCTTTTCTTCGCGCCCTTCGACCTGCCGCAATACGGGATGAACCTGACCACGCTCCTCGTCCCGCTCTTTGCGCTGCACGAACTGGCCAAGCGCGTTATTGCCCCCGGCACCGCTTACGTTGACCTGCGGTATAGTCAGGTCCTGGCGCTTTCGGCGGTCTATCAGGGCGGAGTCGTCGCCTGGGTCGCTTTCTGGGCGATCTACGGCGCGGGCTTCGGCGCGGCGAACCTTGCCGCCATTGGCAGCTTTGGTGTGGCTTACATGGCCGTCGTCCTGATCGAGCCGCTGGCTGACCTGGCCGTTCTGGCCGGGGCCAAGGCGCTGAAGGGCAAGGGCTCGCCCCTCGTCACCCCGCGCCTTTACGCCTGACCGCACAGGGCGCGGCCTTGCCAAGGGCCGCGCCTGCCTGCACAAGGCCGGAATGACCACGCTTTTCCTCATCGGCATCGGCACGGGCAACCCGGACCATGTGACCGGCCAGGCCGTCCGCGCCCTGAACGGGGCCGACCTGATCCTGATCCCCCGGAAGGGCGCGGCGAAATCGGATCTTGCCGACCTGCGCCGCCAGATCCTGTCGCAGGTCCTGACCGCCCCGGTCCCCGTGGCCGACTACGATGTGCCGCAGAGGGCCGAGCAGGACGACTACCTTGGCGCGGTGAACGACTGGCACGATGCCATCGCCAGGGTCTGGGCCGAGACCATCGCCTCCCACCATCCCAGGCCGCGGACGGTGGCGCTGATGGTCTGGGGCGACCCCTCGCTGTACGACAGCACCCTGCGGATCGCGGCCCGGCTGCCCGGCATCGCGGTCAAGGTGGTGCCCGGCATCACCAGTCTTCAGGTCCTGACGGCGGCCCATGCGATCCCGCTGAACACGCTTGCCGCCCCCGTCACCATCACGACCGGCCGCCAGCTGCGCGACCACGGCTGGCCTGCGGGGGCGACCACGCTGGCGGTCATGCTGGACAAGGGCGGCGCTTTCACCGTGCTGCCATCCGACACCGAAATCTGGTGGGGCGCTTACGTCGGCATGCCCGAAGAGACGCTGATCCACGGGCCGCTGTCCGAAGTCGGCGACCGCATCCTTGCCACCCGCGCCCGGTTGCGGGCCGAGCACGGCTGGATCATGGACATCTACCTGCTGCGCCGGGGCGGCGATGTCTGACCTGTTGCGCCGGGCGCTTGCGGTCTACGGCCTGCCCGAGGATACGCCGCTGACCCTGCTCAACCGCTCGGAAAACGAGACGTGGCGGGCGGGGGACCTGATCTTGCGCCTTCACCGGCAGGGCTATCACACGCCGCCCGAGATTGCCTCGGAACTGGCCTGGCTGACCGCCTTGCAGGACCTGTCCGGCCTGACCACCACCCGTCCCATCCCCGGCGCGCAGGGCCTGGTGACCGGGATCGCAGGCCGCCACATCGTCGCCTTCGCCCCCATCGACGGCCAGGAGCTGCAGCCCGGCGACGACCTCGCCCGCTGGTTCGCGCCGCTGGGAGAGATCACTGCGCGCCTGCACCTTCACGCGCGGCAATGGACGCCGCCGCCCGGCTTCACCCGCAAGCGCTGGGACGTCGAAACCATCCTCGGACCCGAACCGCATTGGGGCCACTGGCGACAGGCGCAGGGCCTGGACCGCGACGGCGAAGCGCTGCTGGCCCGCGCGACCGACGCGCTGGCAGCGAAGCTGCACGCTTACGGCACCGGGCCGCAGGTCTTTGGCCTGATCCACGCCGATCTGCGGCTGGCCAACCTGATGGTTGCGGGCGACACCCTGACCGCCATCGACTTCGACGACTGCGGCTTCGGCTGGTGGGTCTACGACCTTGCCGCCGCTCTCAGCTTCATCGAGACCGATCCGCGCCTGCCTGACCTGATTGCGGCTTGGGTCGACGGCTACAGCCGCATCGCGAATTCGGGACCGGAAGATCGCGCGATGATCCCGTCGCTGATCTTGCTGCGCCGGGTCCTGCTGACCGCCTGGCTTGCCACCCGCGCCGACAGCGACACCGCAGTGGCGCTGGGCGGTCCGGCCTATACACAGGGCACGCTGGACCTGGCGGACCGCTACCTCTTGGACGGGCTGGCGGCGTTCCTTCCCTGACCGAGGCTCCTCGTGCGCCTTCGGCTTCTCGTCGCAAGCGAGGAGGGACGAAGGCACCGACGAGCGGCCCGGTTCATTCCTTCAGCAGCAACGCCAGCGCCAGCACCGTCATCGCCACGCCGACCAGCACGAGGACGGGCTGCACCGACCCATGCAGGGCCAGCTCCCACAGGGCGACCCAGCTGGGGACCAGATAGGTATAGGCCATCACCTTCGCGGCGGGCAGCCGCAGGGTGGCGTATTGCAGCAGCACGAAGGTCATCGCGCTGGCCGCCACCGCAACATAGACCAGCGTCACCCAGACGATCCCCGGCAGCGCGGGCCAGTCCGTCGCCAGCACCGCAGGCCAGGCGTAAAGCGCCAGCAGCAGGGTCCCCGCCAGCATCATCCCGAAGGTGAAGACCACCGCAGGCTCGCCCCGGTTCAGCCTGCGCACCAGCGGAGCATAGGCCGCATGGGCGACGCAGCCGACGAAATAGATCACCTCGCCGCGCCCGATCTCCAGCCGCGCAATCGCGCCAGGGTCGGCGCGGAAGATCACCCACAGCGCGCCCACCCCCCCGATGGCCAGCGCCAGCGCCATCCGCCCGGTCAGGCGCTGCCGCAGGAACAGCCAGCCGAACCCCGCCGCCATCACCGGCGTCAACGTGAACACCGCCGCCGCCGAGACCGGAGGCGCGGTCTTCAACCCCTCGAACATCAGCACGAAATAGGCGCCCAGCAGCCCGCCCAGCACCAGATAGCGCCACGGAGCCACCCAGGCGCTGCGCGGGATGCCTGTCGTCAGCGCCGCCGCCATTCCGACCAGCACTCCCGCCAGGATGAACCGCACCACCGACAAGGCGCCGGGGTCGATGTGCGGCGCGGCCAGCACTCCCAGCGAGAAGGAGCCCGCGACCAGCGCCGAGAAGGCCAGCATCGCCAGATGCCCGCGCGCGGGCCTGGACAGGCCGGACAGGATCTGGCCGACCAGCATCAGCCGCAGGATTTCCAGTCCTTCGCCGCGTCCTTCAGATGCACCAGGAACGCCTGCACCTTGCGGGTCCGGTGCAGGTCGACATGGGTCACGATCCGCAACTGGGATTCCCACTCCGCGCGCGCGGGCAGGATTTCCACCAGGTCCGGGTCTTCCAGGGCACGGAAACTCATCATGAAACCGATCCCCGCGCCCTGCCGAACCGCCTGCTCCAGGGCCGTGGCTTCCGTCGCGGCATAGGCGATCTGGTCGGGATGCACGGTCGCCCGCAGCCAGCGGTGGAAGGGCGCGCGGGTGACTTCGGCATCGGTGCAGACGAAGCGATGCCCGGCAAACTCGGCCTCGGACTTCGGGCGCCCGTGGCGGTCCACATAACTGCGCGCGGCGTAAAGCGCCGCCTGCATCCGGGTCAGCGGCTGGACGACATTGTCCGGCTCCTCGGGTCCGTTGCCCGCGCGGATCGCCACATGCGCCTCGCCATAGTCCAGCCGGAAGACCCGCATGTCGGTCAGGAAGCGCACCCGAACATCCGGGAACTTGTCCTGAAAGCTGACCATCACCGGCGTCAGCAGGTCCCCGATCCCCGAGATCGACGTCACCACCAGCTCGCCCGCGACAGTCTCGCCCTGGCCCTTGATCCGGCTGACCAGGTGGGCGAACTGCTCTTCGGTCGTCTGGGCCACTGCCAGCAGGTCGCGCCCTGATTCCGTCGGCGTGTAGCCCCGCGCATGGCGCTGGAACAGCTTCACCCCCAGGCGTTTCTCCAGTGCGTCGATGTGGCGGATCACCGTCGCATGGTGGACCCCCAGGACCTCGGCCGCGCCCGAGACGGTGCCCAGCCGCGCCACCTGGAATGCCGTGCGGATTTCGTCCCAGTTCTCCATCCCGCCCTCCTTGGTGCATCCATGCACATGAACCCCGCTTGAGGGCCGATTTGCAAGGACAAAGCCCGCCGCGAGCTGCTTGATGGTCGCCCGGCCGCCGCCATGCCGCCGCCGTCGAGCGCGCCTTGTCCGAGAGGTTTCCCTGGATCGACCGCGAGACGCTGGACGGCCTGCTTGTGCGCTGCGACATGGTGAAAAGCCTGGACGACCTGCCGCCGATCACCCTTCCCGCTTGACTTGGGCCTGTCGCGGGCGTATCCGCCAGCCCAATTCCCCGGAGGCATCAGCTTCCGGTCCCTTGGGCATTGCCCGGGATCGCCATCCGTCAGCGCAGGTGCGCCCACGGGTGCCATTCCGCTTTGCGTCCTGGGTTCGCCGCCCCATATCGGGGCAACCGCAACGAAAGGGTGACGCGATGTTCGAAAGCCTGTCAGAACGCCTTGGCGGCGTCTTCGACCGTCTGACCAAGGCCGGCGCGCTGTCCGAGGCCGACGTCGTCACCGCTCTGCGCGAAGTCCGCGTCGCCCTGCTGGAGGCCGACGTCTCGCTTCCCGTCGCCCGCGACTTCATCAAGCGCGTGACCGAAAAGGCCACCGGGTCTGCGGTGACGAAGTCGATCACTCCCGGCCAGATGGTCGTCAAGATCGTCCATGACGAGTTGATCCGCGTCCTCGCCGGCGACGACACGCCCGAGGCGCTGAAGATCGACAACCCGCCCAGCGT
>PNNE01000107.1 GCA_013824055.1 Rhodobacter sp.
TGGGTTTCCCTCCATCATGGCGGCGGGGTCGGCATGGGGTTCAGCCAGCACGCGGGCGTGGTGATCCTGGCGGACGGGACGCCGGAGGCGGCGAAACGGCTGGAAAGGGTGCTGTGGAACGACCCTGCCTCGGGGGTCTGGCGGCATGCCGACGCGGGCTACGAGACGGCCATCGCCTGCGCGAAAGAGCACGGGTTGCGCCTGCCGGGCATCCTGGGGAACTGACAGCGCCGGGGCTTGCGGTCAGTATTCCGTCGCACCCTTTCCGAGCATGATCTTCGCGCGGCCCCTTGCGATCCGCGCCTGCCGGGTTGCCGGGGTCCGAGTGCCGGTCAGATGCAGCGCCCAGCTTTTCTGACGGCCAGGCGTCAGGGCGGCAAAGGCTTCGGCCAGGGCGGGGTCGGCGTCCAGCGCCTCGACCAGTTCCTCGGGCAGATCGATCTCGGTCGGGGTCTTCGGGGGCAGGATGCCCTGTTCGGCGTAGCCCATCGCCTCGGCCAGGTAGGCGCGGATCACGGGCTCCAGCGCGGCGGGGGTGGCGGGGTCGGTGAAGCGGAAGCAGTCGGGATGCGTCGTGTTCGGGCCCTGCTTTGCCAGCACGCCGTGAGGGTCCTGCATCAGGGCGGCGTTGAAGAAGCTCAACCGGTAATCCGCCCGGAAAGCGCCAAGGATCGCGATGTTGCGCCCGGCGTGCATGTAGCAGGGGTGGCCCCATTTCGCCGTCTCGGTCAGGCCAGCCGCAAGCGCGATGCGGCGCAGCGTCAGCAGCCCCGCTCGCCAGACCCGGGTGGAGCATTCCGGCGTGGCGAAGCGGTCGCAGCGGCCGCAGCCGTCGGCAAAGTAGGCGTCAGGATCGGTGATCATCGAAAGGTCGGGCATCGGCACCTCTGGGCTGCCAGTGTCGGTCTTTCGTCGCTGCGGTTCAAGACTGGCGGCCGGCCGAAGGCTTTGCCCGCCGTTCCTGCCACTCTGGGCTGAACAACCACAGCGATTGTCGCGGATCGTCGCCTGTCAGGCCGCAGTCCACCGTTCGGCCACAATCTTTCCGGGAAAACACCTTGGATCGGCCATCGGGCACACAACTTCCGGATGAGTAATTGCTTAACGAAACCGCAAACGGGAGAAGCACGATGACCGGATTGAATGCAATGCTGGGCTGGTACCTCCGGGCGATGCGCCGCGAGGACCCGATGCTGCGGCGGATCAGCATGCTGAAAGGCTGCGGCGCAGAGCGCCCGGTGACGGCAGTGCCGGTGTTCTTCGTGCGCAAGACCAGCCTGAGCTGACGCGGCGCGCAGCGACCCAGGGCGGTGCTGGGGGGCAAGCCCCCCTATCTCCGGGCGGGAAAAGGCGACGCCCTGGGCTGCGCTCCGGTCGCGGTTCACCGGATGCGGTTCAGCGGATGTGGGGGGTCTTGCCCGCCTCGCGCCAGATCGGGTTTGACCAGGCGCGTTTGCCGGCCGCGTCGATGACCGAGATGCGGACCCAGGGGCTGCCAGTGAGCCGCTCCAGCGGAACCTCGGCACGGGTCATGGAATGGCCGTGGACACTGCTTGCGCCAGTGCCCCGGCCCAGGGCCACCACCGAGATGGCGGCAGAGCATTCGACATGGGCCGTGTCGCCCTCGATCCGGACATCATGGATCTGCGGGCCCTGGCTGGCATAGAAATCGCCGCGTTTCAGGGCGGCAAGCAGTGCGTCGGGCGTGTTTTCGGTGGCTTTCACCATGACCCAACCGCCGAAATGATCCGGTTCGTGGAAATGCGAGTCGTCGGTGGCGATCAGGGTCAGGCGGCGTCCTTCGGTCAGAAGAAGGTCGGCGATCCCGGCCCCGTCGGGGCGGTCGCAGCCGGTGCCGCAGCCGTGGTTGTAGATCTCGATCGCATGGGCGGCCTCTATCGTGCGGGCGTCGGCGAGGGTGAGGCCGGACCATTGCGGATGGGCGATGGCGACGAAGGCCCCGGCGGCGGCGGCACGGGCGGCGATCTGGGGTCCGGTCTCTTGCCCCGGTTCGGCGCTGAACCCGGTCGTCGTGGGGCGCGCGAAGTCGTCGGGCAGGCCGACGGCAAGGATGTGCCACAGCTCGCCGTTGGATTGCGCGCCAGAGTGCAGTTCGGCCCCGATCAGCGTGGTGAAGTCCGCGTCGCGGCAGGGGCGCGTGTCGGTCATCGGATAGCCGTAGATGCCGATGAAATGGTCGGTGATCGCCAGGAAATCATAGCCCTCGGCCTTGTAGCGGCGGCAGACTTCCTCGGCGGGCAGGACGCCGTCCGAGTTGGTGCAATGGCTGTGCAGGTTGCCGCGCCAGAAGCGGCCGGGGGCGGTGAAGGCAGAGGGGCGGAGCATGGCGGTCCTTCCAGGGGGGTGTCGGCGGAACCTTGCCCGCAGCCGCGAAACGGAGCAAGGGACAGTCGTGGCCGACAGGCGCGCATGGTACCTTCTGCAATGTCCGGTTGGATGAGGGTTGGCATGTCTTTGGATCGTTTCCCGTCAGGCGGGTCTGCAGTCGGGGTCGATAGGCCCGCGCCGCAAGAGCTTGCGGGGCGGATGGCTGCGAACGCTCCGGCGGCGGCGGCCTTCCTGAAGGCGCTGAGCCATGAGGGGCGGCTGATGATCCTGTGCCATCTGGCCGGGGGCGAGAAGTCGGTGACCGAGCTGGAGGATCTGTTGGGGCAGCGCCAGGCAGCGGTCAGCCAGCAGCTGGCGCGGCTGCGGCTGGAGGGGCTGGTCTCGACCCGCCGCGACGGCAAGGCGATCTACTACGCCCTGCGGGATGGCCGCGTGCTGGCGCTGTTGCGGCTTTTGCCCGAGCTGTTCGCCAGGGCGGCCTGAACGGCGGCTCCTCGTGCGACTTCGTCTTCTCGTCGCGGGACCGCGCCCGGCACGTCAGGCTGCGCGGGACTAGCCGCGCCCGATATAGGGCATGTCGCGGGCCATGATCGTCACGAAGGGCGTGTTGACCTCCAGCGGCAGGCTGGCCATGTGCAGGACCATTCGCGCGACGTGATCCACGTCCATCACCGGCTCGGGACGGATGTCGCCGCTGGCCTGCGGCACGCCTTCGGTGAACTTGGCGGCCATGTCGGTCAGGGCATTGCCGATGTCGATCTGCGCGCAGGCGATGTCGAAGGCGCGACCGTCGAGGCCGAGGGTCCGGGTCAGGCCGGTGACGGCATGTTTCGACATGGTGTAGGGCGCGCTGCCGGGGCGCGGGACATGGGCCGAGATCGAGCCGTTGTTGATGATGCGCCCGCCGCGGGGGCTTTGGCGGCGCATGAGGCCAAAGGCGGCGCGGGCGCAAAGGAACATGCCGGTGATGTTGGTGCGGCTGACCTCGAGCCAGCTTTCCACCGGGATTTCGTCGATCGGCGCGGCGGGGGCCGAGATGCCGGCGTTGTTGAACAGCACATCAAGGCGGGGCAGCCCGGCGAAGGCGGCGTCGACTTCGGCAGGGTCGCCCACGTCGGCGGTCAGGATGCGGGCGGGTTGGCCCTGGGCGGTCTGCTCCAGCGTCTCGCGGCGGCGGCCAAGCAGCGTGACCTCCCAGCCTTCGGACAGGAACAGGCGCGCGGTGGCGCGGCCGATGCCGGCGCCTGCGCCGGTGACAAGGATGGAACGGGTCATGCAAGCTCCTGCAGGTAGCCGTATTTGAGCAGCCAGAGCGACACGCGCGCCACGACCGGGGCCGAGGTGCCGGTGGCGGCGGCGATCTCGGCCTCGGTCGCGCCCTGCGGTCCGGCTGCGGCGAAGGCGGCCAGGATGGCCTCGATCCGCGCCGGGTCCTCGATCAGGCGGCGGCGGGCGGCGTGGTTGCGCAGGGCGAAAAGTTCGCCCGGGGCCGGGAGCGGGCCGGGCGTCGCGGCAAGGCGGCGGCCTGCGGCGGCGAAGGCGGTGGGATAGGCGGCGAACATCTCGTCCACCGCCGGGCCGACCGGGATCAGACCGGGCGGAGCCGGTGCGAGCCCGGGGCCGCCCCGGGCCCGGGCATGGGCAAGCATCGCCGCCTGTTCCCCCCACAGCGCCTGCATCTGCGGGATCACCGCCGACCAGTCGTAAAGGCTGCGCGCCCGCGCCTGGCCCGCCGCCCCCATCCGGGCCCGCAGGTCGGGATCAAGCGCCAGCGTCACCAGCGCCCCGGTCAGCGCGCGCAGGTCGAGCGGCGTCAGCGCCGAGACCTGGGCAAGATACTGGACATAGCTGTCGGTTCCGCCAAGGTGGCGCTGGCTGATGTAGGTGGACAGGCCCGGACGCGGCAACTCGCTGCGGATGCGAAAGCCCGCATCGGGCGTCACCGTGTCCTTCATCCCGTCCCAGTCCGAGACGATCACCGGCAGGCCCGCCGCCATCGCCTCGATCGGCGCCAGGCCGAAGGTTTCCTGCAGGTTGTCGATGGGAAAGACGAAGATGTCCCCGCCCGAGAGGGTGGCCTTGCGGTCGTCGGCGCTGGCGCCGTCCAGCAGATGATAGCCGCAGGAGGGTATCAGGCGGGCGGCGGCCTGGGCGAAGATCGCCTCCCAGCCGGGTTCCTTGAACTGGCCGCAAAGGACAAGGTGCAGCTTGCCCCCACCCTGGCCCGCCACCTCGGCCGCCGCGGCCTCCAGCGCCAGGAACAGCGGCAGGGGGTCGAACTTCTCGTCCGGCGTGAGCCGGGCGATGGTCACGGCCAGGATGTCGCGCGGCCCGGCGCCGATGCGATCGCGCAAGGCCTGCCCGAGGGCCGGGTCAGGCTGGAAGTCGGCGCAGGTGATGCCAAGGGGGATCACCGGCAGCAAGGGGCGCGCGGGAAGCGGTGCGCCGGGATAGCGCTGGGTCAGGTGGACCTCGGCCAGCTCCATCAGCCGGCGAAGCGAGGACTGGACCGCGCGCGACGTGCAGATCACCGCGTCCCAGGGCATCTGGGGGGCCGAGCGCAGGTCGAAGACAGTCTGCATCACGGCGCGGGTGGCCGTCGTGTGGGTGATGCCGCACAGGGCCCAGGCGGCAGCCCCGTGCGGGGCGCGCCGCCAGCATTCCACCGTCGGGATCGGCGCGGGGTAGGAGACCACCTCGACCGGCGTCAGGGCGGCGGGCGCGTCGAGCCGCACTGCGCGCAGGGGCCGCGTCACGCCCTGCTCGGCAGCGATGCGGGCGAAGGCGGCATGGTCGGCCTGGGCATGGGCGAGGGACACGAACTCGGCCACGTCGGCATGGGCGAAAAAGCCGCGCAGGAAGCTTTCGCCGGCGACGCGGCGGCCGTTGATGCCTTTTGCCTTCGGGTCATAGCCGTCCGACGAGAACCAGATGGCGGCATTGGTGGCGGGCATGCGGGCGTTTTCCTGAACCGTCGCAATCATGGGTAGAGGCTGGGCCGGGGTCCCGCAAGGGGATCAGGCGGTGCGGGTCAGGATCACGCGGCGCAAGAAGGCCATGAGGAACATCGCGGTCAGGATCAGGATGATCGTCGGGGCCGGGGCCGCGTCCAGATGGAAGCTGGCATAGACCCCGGCGATCATGGCGACAAGGCAGACCAGGGTCGCGGCGATCAGCATGGCGCCAAAACTGCGGGTGATGAGGAAGGCGATGGCTCCGGGCGCGATCAGCAGGCCGATGGCAAGGATAAGGCCGACCGAGGACAGCGTGGCGACGATGGTCAGCGACAGGATGGAGAGCAGGCCGTAATGGAGAAGCTTGACCGGCAGGCCCGAGACCTGGGCCTGGGCCGGGTCGAAGGCGTGCAGCATCAGGTCGCGCCATTTCAGGCCCAGGACCAGAGTGACAGGTGCCGCGATCAGCGCAGAGGTCAGAAGATCCGCGCCCCCGACCCCCAGCATGTTGCCAAAGAGGATGTGGTCAAGGTGGACATCCGACGGGTAGGCCGTGTGCAGCACGATGCCAAGGGCGAACATGGCGGAAAAGACCACCCCCATCAGCGTGTCGCGCTTGATCCGGCTGTTGTCGGCCAGCCAGCCGGTCAGCAGCGACGAGCCCAGCCCGGCGATGAAGGCCCCCAGAAGCAGCGGCAGGCCCGCCATGTAGGCCAGCACGATGCCGGGCAGGACGGCATGGCTGACCGCATCGCCCATCAGGGCCCAGCCCTTCAGCACCAGAAAGCAGGACAGAAGCGCGGTGGGCGGCGCCACGATCAGCACGATCAGGAACGCGTTCTGCATGAACGGGAACTGGAAGGGCTGGATCAGGCTCTCGATCATGCCCTGGCCCTGCGCTTCGCGGCCAGCAGGCCATGTTTCGGGGCGAAGAGGAAGGCGAGAGAGAAGCAGGCGGCCTGCAGCAGGACGATCACGCCGCCGGTGGCTCCGTCGAGGAAGTAGCTGAGATAGGCGCCCGCGAAGGCGGTGCCGGCGCCGATCCCGGCGGCGAGGGTCAGAAGCCGGGGGAAGCGGTCGGTCAGAAGGTAGGCGGTTGCCCCCGGCGTGACGACCATCGCGACGACGAGGAAGGCCCCGACGGTCTGCATGGCGGCGACGGTGGAGGCGGAGAGCAGGGTGAAGAAGACGATCTTGAGCAGATCGGGCCGCAGGCCGATGGTGCGGGCATGCGCCTCGTCGAAGAAGGTGACCATCAGGTCCTTCCAGAGGATCAGGAGGACGGCGGCCGAGATGCCTCCGATCAGGACGAGTTGCAGGGTGTCCTCGGGCGAGATGGCCAGGATGTTGCCCATCGTGATGGTCTGGATCGAGACCGAGGCGGGGTAGATCGAGATCAGGAACAGACCCAGGCCGAAGAACGAGGTGAAGATGAGGCCGATGATGGTGTCGGTCTTGAGCCCGGTGCGGTTGGTGAGAAACAGGATGGCGGCGGCGGCCAGCCCTCCGGACAGGAAGGCGCCGAGGGCGAAGGGAAGGCCCAGGATGTAGGCGCCCGCCACGCCGGGGACGACCGAATGGGAAAGCGCGTCGCCGATCAGCGACCAGCCCTTGAGCATGAGGTAGGCCGACAGGAACCCGCAGACCCCGCCGACCAGGGCCGAGACCCACATCGCGTTGGTCATGTAGGCATAGGCGAAGGGCTCAAGCATGACAGGTTGCGCCTGGGTCGGGGCGGTTCTCGAACGGAGCGCTGACGCGCAAGGCCCTTGTCTCGCCGTTTTGCGTGAAGGACGCAAAACGGCTCGGAGAGCCTCCGGCGGGGATATTTGGGCAAATGTGAAAGGCTTGGGTCATGTGTCGCCCTTGCGGCCGTACTGGACGAAGGGGCGTTCGTCGTCGGTGAGGATGCTGATCTCGCGGCTGTCGTCGTCGTCGTGCAGGTCGGTGCCGCCGAGGGTGAAGCGGCGCAGGACGCCGCCAAAGGCGTGTTCCAGGTTGTCGCGGGTGAAGGTGGTCTCGGTCGGCCCGTAGGCGAGGACCGTGCCCTTGACGAGGACGGTCCGGTCGCAGAAATCCGGGACCGAGCCCAGGTTGTGGGTCGAGACGAGCATCACATGGCCTTCGTCGCGCAGGGTGCGGAGCAGGGCGATGATCTGTTCCTCGGTCTTCACGTCGACGCCGGTGAAGGGTTCGTCGAGCAGGATGATCCGGCCTTCCTGCGCCAGCGCGCGGGCCAGGAAGACGCGCTTCTTCTGGCCGCCGGAAAGCTCGCCGATCTGGCGGTGGCGAAGGTCGGAGAGGCCGACGCGGGACAGGGCTTCGTCGACCTTGGCGCGGTCGGAGGCAGAGGGGCGGCGCAGGAGCCCCATGTGGCCGTAGCGGCCCATCAGGACGACATCCTCGACCAGGACGGGGAAGGACCAGTCCACCTCCTCGGCCTGGGGGACGTAGGCGACGAGGTTCTGGCGCAGCGCATCGCGGACCGGCATGCCCAGCAGGCGGATCGTGCCGCGGGCGACGGGGACGAAGCCCATGATCGCCTTGAAAAGGGTCGATTTGCCCGCCCCGTTCACCCCCACGAGCGCGGTGATCGTGCCGCGGGGGATCCGGAAGCTGGCGTCGGTCAGGGCGGTCAGGCCGTTGCGGTAGGTGACGGTGACGCCTTCGGCGAAGATGCCCTCACCCCCCGCCCCTGGATCGTCCCCCGCCCCTGGATCGCCCGCGGTGTCGTGCATGTGGTCCTCAGTTCGCCGGGGTCAGGCCCTGGGCAATGGTTCCGGTGGTGACCTTGAGCAGGTCGAGATAGGTCGGCACCGGCCCGTCGCCAGCGCTGAGACTGTCGACATAGAGGATACCGCCGAAAGCCGCGCCTGTCTCGCGGGCGACCTGTTCGGCAGGGTCGGAGGCCACGGTGCTTTCGCAGAAGACCGCCGGGACCTGGTGTTCGCGCACCCCGTCGATCACCGCCTGGACCTGGCGGGGCGTGCCCTGCTGGTCGGCGTTGATCGGCCAGAGGTAAAGCTCTTGCAGACCAAGGTCGCGGGCGAGGTAGCTGAAGGCACCTTCGCAGGACACCAGCCAGCGGCGGTCTTCGGGGAGGGCTTCGATCTGGGCTTTCAACGGGTCAAGGGCGGCGCGGAGCTGGGTCTTGTAGGCCTCGGCGTTGGCTGCATAGGTCGCGGCGTTGGCGGGGTCGACCTCGGACAGGGCACCCGCGATATTGTCCACATAGATCAGCGCGTTGTCGATGCTCATCCAGGCATGGGGGTTGGGCTTGCCCTCATATTCGCCGGCCGAGATCGGGATCGGCACGATGCCATCGGTCAGCGTGGCCGAGGGCACGTCGCCGAGGTTGGTCAGGAACTGCTCGAACCAGCGCTCCAGGTTCAACCCGTTCCACAGGATCAGGTCGGCATCCGAAGCGCCGACGATGTCCTGCGGGGTGGGCTCGTAGCCGTGGATCTCGGCACCGGGCTTGGTGATCGAGACGACCTCGACCCCCTCCCCCGCGACGTTGCGGGCCATGTCGGCGATCACGGTGAAGGTGGTCACGACCTTGAGCGGGTCCTGCGCCTGGGCAGTGACCGGCAGCGCGGCAGTCAGGGTGGCAAGCAGCAGGAAGCGGCGGGAAATCGGCATGTAAGCTCCATTGGGTCTGGTTGCAGTAGAATGTAAATGAGAAGCATTTGCAAGAAGGCAAGGCCCCCCTGCCCCTTGGCCGCAGGAATTTCAGCGTTCTTCGGGCAGAAACCGCAGCGCAAGCGGCGCCAGGACCAGGACCACAAGGATGCGGGCGACGTGGTGCAGGGCCACGAAGGCCACATCGGCGTGGATGGCCAGCGCGATCAGGCCCATCTCGGTCAGGCCGCCGGGCGCAAGCGCCAGCAGCGCCTGGTCAAGCCCGACGCCCGCCGCCCGCCCCATCGCCAGGCCCGCCACCAGGGCCAGGGCCAGGGTCAGGATCGTCGAGCCAAGGCTGAGAAGTCCCGCGCGCGCCAGCATCACCGGGGCGATCCCCAGGAAGCGGCACCCGAGGATCGTGCCCAGCACCACCTGCGCCGCATTGACCAGCAGGGCCGGCGGGGCGCTTTCGGTGTAGCCCGCCAGATGCACCGCGGCCGACAGGATCAGCGGACCCAGGAAGGTCGGCGCGGGCAACCGCAGCCGGGTGCCAAGCAGTGCCCCCAGCACCGCCGACGCGGTCAGGATCGCGGCATCGGCCAGCCCCAGCGCCGGACCCGGCGCCATCGCGGCGGCGCCCAGGTCATGCCCCAGCACCAACCGGAACAGCAAGGCCATCAGCGCGATGGTGACGACGATGCGCAGCGAATGGGCCAGCACGATGGCGGGGACATTGGCACCCCGCGCCTCGCCGAACTCGATCATCTCGGACAGGCCGCCGGGCATGCCGGCGAAATAGGCCGTGGTCCAGTCCTGCCGCCCGACGTAGCGGTAGAACGGCACGACGACCACGGCGACAACCACGAGATAGACCAGCAGGATCGCCAGCGTCACCAGCATCTCGTCGACCTGACCCATGACCTCGGGCATGAAGCGCGAGCCGAGAAGCACGCCGATGATCGCCACGATGGCCGGGCGCAGCCGCGCAGGCCCCTGCACCGGCAGGCCCGCGACCGAGGCGGTCATGGTGACGAACAGCGCGCCCAGCATCCAGGGCAAGGGGAGCGCGAGGGCATGGAAGACCACGCCGCCCACAGTTCCAAGCGCCAGTCCCGCAGCTGTTCGGGCCAATGTCGGCACGGCCGATCCGATGCGTTCACAGGGCGTCCAAGGCGCCACCGCAAGAGGGACAGAACGGACGCAGGATGGATTTC
>PNNE01000066.1 GCA_013824055.1 Rhodobacter sp.
CCAGCCGAAGAACGGGGCGTGGCGCAGTTCGATGGTGACGAAGATCACCTTGTACAGCGCGAAGAAGATCGGGATCTGGATCAGGATCGGCAGGCACCCTGCGGCCGGGTTGACCTTCCTGTCCTTGTAAAGCTGCATCATCTCGCGTTGCAGCTTCTGGCGGTCATCGCCGGCGCGCTCTTTCAGCGCCTCCATCTCGGGTTGAAGCTCCTTCATCCGCGCCATCGAGACGTAGGACTTGTAGGCCAGCGGCAACACAAGGAACTTGAGGAACACGGTCAGCGCGATGATCGCCAGGCCCATGTTGCCGATGACGGCGTTCAGCCAGTGCAGAACGGCGAAGATCGGTTTCGTCAGGAAAAAGAACCAGCCCCAGTCGATGGAATCGAGGAAGCCCGGGATCGGCGTCGCGGCCGTGGGTTCGGCGCCGAACAGGCGGTCCAGCCAGCCGAATTCGTTCTGGTAGCCGCGGATCGTGGCCCATTCCTTGGCGCCGGCGAAGAAGCGGATGGTCGACGTGGCCGTGGCGCCCGCATCGAGCGAGACGACGGGCTGGCGCACTTCGGCCTGGTAGATTCCAGCGTTGGGGACATACTTAAGCACCGACCTGAACGGCTTGCCCTGCTCGGGGATCAGGGTCGTCATCCAGTAATGGTCGGTGAAGCCGATCCAGCCATCGGTGGTGGCATCGACGACCTGGGCAGGCAGCCCCTCGCGCGCATCGACCTCCAGCTCGGTGATGTCGACGTAATCGGTTTCTGTCAGCTTGCCGTCGATCCGCTGGATGGCACCTTCGTGCACGACAAAGATGTTCTGCAGCTCTGGCAGGCCGTGACGGGCAATGATCCCGTAAGGCTGCAACGCCACCGCGGCAGACGAGCCGTTCCGGACTGTGTCGGTCACGGTGAACATGAAGTCCGCGTCGACCGCGATCTCGCGCAGGAAGGTCAGTCCCTTGCCATTGTCCCAGCGCAAGGTGACGGGCTGGCCCGGCGCAAGCGTGGCGCCGGCATCGGCGGTCCAGGGGGTGTTCGCATCGGGAACGTCTGCGGCCTCCAGCCCGGTGCCGGGCAGCCAGCCGAAGACCGAATAGTACGCAAGCTCCTCGCCCACCGGCGCCAGCAGCCGCACGATCGGAGATCCGGGGACCAGCTCTTCGCGGTAGGTCTTGAGCGACAGGTTGTCGATCCGGCCGCCGCGCAGGGAAAGCGAGCCCGAAAGCTTTGGCGTGTCGATGGTCAGCCTTGGCGCCTCGGGCACCGCGTCGGCCTGGGTCTGAGCCTGGACTGGCGTCGTCGCTGCCGGCGGAGTCGCAACGGTTTCGGTGCCGGTCTGGCCCGAGGTCACAGTCTGAGCAGGCGGCTCCGGCGGCGGGAAAAAGATGAACCAGACGAGCATCACTGCCGCGCTGAGAACCATCGCCATGATGAGGTTCTTGTTGTTCTGCTCTTCCATTCCGCCAACCACCGTGCTGATCGATCAGCGGTGCTTCAACGACAGGGGCGGGCAAAGGTCAAGCAGTTTCGCCCTTTCTTGCCTGGTGGTCCGATCAATTCGCAGCCGGCAGACCGGGACTTTCCGGGCCCCATCTCTGGTCCAAGGAGCGCCACGGCACGTCGACGCGCGCGGGCACCTAGCGCGCCTGCACGCCGATGCGGATCGCCTCGCGCTGGCGGTCGCGGTGGGCCGAGAGCCAGCGGACCAGGTCATCGACCGGCATCGGCTTCGCAATGACATAGCCCTGCACATGACCGCAGCCAAGCTGCGCCAGCAGCGTATGCTCGGCAGGGGTCTCGACCCCTTCGGCCAGGGTCTCGAGCCCGAGCCTTTCGGCCAGCGACAGGATCGCGGTCACCAGCTTCTGCTGCTCGCGGTTCTGGTCCACCTCGCGCACGAAGCTGCGGTCGATCTTCAGCCGGTTCAGCGCAAACCGCCGGATCGCGGTGATCGAGGCATTGCCGGTCCCGAAGTCGTCCAGGTCCACGCTGCAGCCCATTGCCGCGATTCGGCTGATGTTCGAGGCGATCACGTCGTCACCGTCCCCGGCGACCACCGATTCCAGGACTTCGACCGTCAATCGCGCTGCACCCAGCCCGAACCGGTCCAGCGTCCAGCGCAGGCGGTCGGGCAACTGCGGGTCACGCAGTTCCTGGGCCGAGAAGTTGACCGCGACGGTCGGTACCCGCAGGCCCCGACGGTCGAATTCGGTCAGTGCCGCAAGGGACTGAACCAGCATTGTCTGGCCCAGCAGTTCCATCAGCTCGGAGCCTTCGATGGCAGGAAGGAAGCTGCCCGGGGCCAGAAGGCCCCGCTCGGGGTGCTGCCAGCGCACCAGAGCCTCGATCCCCGAAACCTCGCCACTGTCGGTCGAGAGCTGGGGCTGGAACCACGCCTGGATTTCGCCCTGGTCAACCGCCTGGGAGAAACCCGCCCGCAAGGCATCCCGGTCGGCGCGTGCCCGGGCCAGATCATCCGAATAGCCCCGTATCGCACCCGGACGGTGGCGGGCCGCTTCGTCTCCGGCGACCTGGGCCGCGTCCAGAAGCGCGCGGCCGCCGGGCTGGCGCAGCTGTTGCGAATGACAAAATCCGATGGAACAGGTCACTTGCGCCGGGCCGTCCGCCAGGGACATCGGCTGCTGCACCACAAGATGAAGCCTGGCCGCAATGCGCACCATGATCTCGGCATCCAGCCGTGGCGTTGCGGCAAGGGTGATCGCCAGACTGCCATCCTCCATCGGGTAGAGCATGTCGCCTGGCCGCAGCGCCCCCCGCAGCCGTGCGATGGAGGCCGCCAGAACCTCGCACTGGCGGGTCCGGCCCAGCCGGTCGGCCAGGTGTGCGGCATCGTCGAACTGGATCACCAGGCAACCCGTGGCGCCGCCCTTCGCCCGGAGTTCGCCAAGCGTCCCGTCCAGGCGGTCGATCACCTGGTCCGAGACCGCAAGCGGGGCGGCGCGATGCAGGTGGAACCGGTAGACAAGCACCCCGAGCGGCAGGGCCGCAGCCAGGGCGATCATCGCCACTTCGCCCACCGCCCAGTATGCGCCAAGCGCCAGGACAGGCAGCAGGGCGGCAATTTGCCAGGGCAGGTCGGAGCCGCGTCGAAACCCAAACATCATGACAACCTTCCCCTTGTGTCAACGGGCGCAAGGCCCGCGGCTTGGGGATCAGGCTAGCTGGATGTTCATGATCGGTTCCTTAACGCTCGCCCGAAAGTTGCGTAGAATTTTCGGCATCTCCCAGCAGTGCGGCAAGGCCTGCAAAGTCGAACAGCGTCGGGTCCGCCAGGTGCGAGGGCCGCACGTTCATCAGCGACCGGAACATCACCTGCCGCCGCCCGGGCGTCCGCGCCTCCCAGTCGTCGAGAAGCTTCTTCACCTGGACCCGCAGCAACCCCTCCTGGCTGCCGCACAGGTCGCAGGGGATGATCGGATAGCCCATCGCAGCGGCAAACCTGCCGCAGTCTTCCTCGGAAACGAAGGCCAGGGGTCGGGCAACGAACAGGTCGCCGTCCTCGTTCAGCAGGCGCGGCGGCATGCTGGCCAGCCTTCCGCCGTGAAACAGGTTCATGAAGAAGGTCTCGAGGATGTCGTCGCGGTGATGGCCGAGGACGACAGTAGAACACCCCTCCTCGCGGGCGATGCGGTAGAGGTTCCCTCGCCGCAGTCGGGAGCACAGGCTGCACATCGTCCCGCCCGGCTTGATCCGGTCGATCACCACCGAATAGGTGTCCTGATAGTCGATCCGGTGCGGGACGCCCATCTTGGTCAGGAACCCGGGCAATACCGTCGCGGGAAAATTCGGCTGGCCCTGGTCCAGGTTGCAGGCCAGAAGGTCGACCGGCAGCAGGCCGCGCCACTTCAGTTCGTGCAGGATCGCCAGCAGGGTATAGCTGTCCTTGCCGCCCGAAAGGCAGACCAGCCAGCGGTCGCCCGGCTTTGCCATGCCATAGGTGTCGATCGCCTCGCGCACCTGTTGGACCAGGCGCTTGCGCAGCTTGCGGAACTCCAGCCCCTTGGGGGCGCCGTGGAACAGCGGGTGGATGTCGTCGGTATCGTCAAGCATGGGCAGCCTCGCGCGGATGGGCCCTTATGCCAGAGGCGTGGGCAGAGGGCAAAGGTCAGACGTGCTGCGGTCAGACATGCTGCGGTCACACATGCTGGGCGCCGTTGACCTCGATCTCGGCACCCGAGATGTAGCTGGACTGGTCGGAGCAGAGAAACCAGATCGCGTCGGCCACTTCCCTGGGCTGGCCCAGCCGGCGCATCGGCAGTTGCTCGACGATCCTGTCGGTGCCGGGAGACAGGATCGCGGTCTCGACCTCTCCGGGTGCGATGGCGTTCACGCGGACGCCCAAGGGTCCGAAATCATGGGCCATTTCCCGGGTAAGCGCCGCAAGCGCGGCCTTCGAGGTGGCATAGGCGGCCCCGGCAAAGGGGTGGACCCGGACCCCGGCAATGGATGTCACGTTGACGATGGAGCCTTTCGTGGCCGCCAACTCTTCCTGCAGACCCCGGGCCAGGATGACGCTGGAAAAGAAGTTGACGTGAAAGACATGGCCCCAGGTCCGAAGATCGGTGGTCAGCGTGTTCAACCGCGCCCCGCCAGGGCCCTTGGGGCTGATTCCGGCATTGTTCACAAGGGCATGGATACGCCCGCCGACCTTCTGCTTGATCGTCTCGATCGCCGCGATGGTCTTGTTGGGATCGGCCAGGTCGATCTCGATATGGTTCGCCTCGCCCCCCGGCCAGGGGCAGCGCGGGTCGAAGGGCTGGCGCGAGCAGGTCAGAACCCGCCACCCCTCGGCCGAAAACCGCTTGACGGTGGCGTGGCCGATCCCGCGGCTTGCGCCAGTCAGGACGAGGGTTTTCTGTTCGGACATTGCAGTCTCCTTTGCAGGGGAAGGCTACCCCTCTGCGCGGGGAAGGCAAGGCTTGGCCGAATGGTCTTGGCGGGGGGGCGGAAAAGGCTTATGCGGCGCGAAAACATGGAGGCCCCGATGAAGCAGCAGACCCTGACCGCCGAGGATGCCAAGACGACCGCAAAGATGCTGTCCGAGGCGCTGCCCTACCTGCAGCGCTTCGAGGGCGCGGTGGTCGTGGTCAAGTTCGGCGGCAACGCGATGGGCGACGACGCCGCGATGGCCGAGTTTGCCCGCGACATCGTGCTGATGAAGCAGGTCGGCGTGCATCCCGTGGTGGTCCACGGCGGCGGGCCGATGATCAACGAGATGCTGGAGAAGCTGGGGATCAAGTCCGAATTCGTCCGCGGCAAGCGGGTGACGGACAAGGCCACGGTGCAGGTGGTCGAGATGATCCTGTCGGGCCTGGTGAACAAGCGGATCGTGCAGGCGATAATGGATGCGGGGGGCCGGGCCGTGGGGATTTCCGGCAAGGACGACGACCTGATGGTCTGCGAGGCGGATGACCCCGAGCTGGGCTATGTCGGCCGCCCGGTCGAGATGAACGTCCAGGTCCTGCGCGACCTTTACAGCGCCGGGATCATCCCGGTGGTGGCCCCGGTCGCGACGGGGATGAAGGACAACGAGACCTTCAACGTGAACGGCGATACCGCTGCGGGGGCCATTGCGGGGGCCTTGCAGGCGGACCGTCTGCTCCTGCTGACCGACGTGCCGGGCGTGAAGAACGCCGCCGGGGAAGTGATGACCCAGATCACGCCCGAGGAAATCCGCCAGATGACGGCCGACGGGGTGATCTCGGGCGGGATGATCCCGAAGACCGAGACGGCGCTGATGGCGATCGAGCAGGGCACGCGGGCCGTGACGATCCTGGACGGCAAGGTTCCGAATGCCTGCCTGCTGGAGCTGTTCACCGACCACGGCGCGGGCAGCCAGATCCGGTCGACCGAACCGCGGGTGAAGCCGCATGCACGGCGCTGAGGGGCAAGAGCCGGCGCGCGCAGCGACAACCTGCTGAAATGACGGGATTTTCGGCGCAAGCCGGGCGCGTTCCTGCCGCAGTCCATCCACGCTTGCGCGCGCCAGGGCCTGCGTTCCTTGACCACCGGTCGCGAATTGCGTGTATGGCTTGCGCATGGCGCATGACCTTCTTTGGCGTGGCGGGGTGTTCCTGACGCTCTTTGCCCTTCTTGCGGGGCTGGAGGCGCTGGTGCCGCGCCGACCCCGCTCCCTGACTTTCCGCACCTATGTGCCACAACCGAAGGCGGGACATGACGCGATGACCGTGGGGCTGCAATGGCAGGACGAAAGACCGGCGAGAGTGGGATGGGTGCTGGGCTTGCCCTTCCGGCGCTAGAGGCCCGGCTTGCCGACGAGCGGCTGGAGGTGCTGGGCGGGTTCGCCGTCGCCGAGGGTGAGGCGGGTTTTCCGGCGGGCACGCGGACCCTGCTGCTGCTGGGGCCGCAAGAGCCGGGCTTCTGGGCGCATCTGACGGCGCAGCCGGAGTGGGCCGAATTCGAGAAGGATGGAAACCCGGACCCGGTGGACCGCTGGTCGCGCCGGGTGATCGGGCGGATCGCCTGCGACCTGGGGGCCAAGGCGCTGTTTCCGTTTGGCGGGCCGCCGTATCAGCCGTTCTACAGGTGGGCGCTGCGGACGGGCCGGGTCTGGGACAGCCCGGTGCGGCTGCTGGTCCATGCGGGGCAGGGGCTGATGGTCAGCTTTCGCGGGGCGCTGGCGCTGAAGGAGGTGGTCGAAGTGCCGCCCCCTGTCGCCCGGCCCTGCGACACCTGTCCGGCCCCCTGCCTGACCGCCTGCCCGGTGGGCGCGCTGACCGGGGCGGGCTATGACCTGGCCGCCTGCCATGCTTTCCTGGACCAGCCGGAAGGGGCAGAGTGCCTGTCCAACGGCTGCCTTGTGCGCCGCGCTTGCCCGGTGTCGCAAAGCTATGCAAGACTGCCCGAACAGTCGGCCTATCACATGAGGCAGTTCCACAGATGAAGCGGTTGATCCTGACGCGGCATGCAAAATCCTCCTGGGACGATCCGCTGACCCCCGACCATGACCGCCCCCTGAACGACCGGGGCAAGGCCGCGGCGGCGGACCTGGGGCAGTGGCTGGCCAGCCGCGACTACGTGCCGGGCGAGGTGCTGTGCTCGGATGCCGAGCGGACCCGAAAGACCTTTTCGGGGATCGCGCCGGCGCTGCCGGGGGCTCCGGTGCTGGAACTGAAGCCGGCGCTGTATCATGCCGGGCCGGATGTGATGATGGCGGTGCTGCGCCATGCCAGGGCGGACGTGGTGATGATGATCGGCCACAACCCCGGCATCGCGGAATTCGCGGCGCGGCTGGTGGCGCATCCGCCGACGAACCCGGAGTTCTCGCGATATCCGACCGGGGCGACCCTGGTTGCGGATTTCGATGTCGACGACTGGGCGGACGCCACCTTCGGGTCGGGGGTGACGGTCGATTTCATCGTCCCGCGCGAGATCGTGGCCTGACACCTGTCCAGACAGGACGCGCTGTCGTGCTTGAGCACCATCAATGGGTTGCGTGCGCTATGGGGCGGCGCTGACCATCTTGCCGAACGGGGAGCCGCCTTGGTGGCCATCCGTTGCGACGGGGAAACGCGCCACTGGCGCCTTTCCTCGGCCGCCTTGTCCCCCGCCTGGGCGGCGCATCCGCGGAACGTCGTCCATCGCGGGTCAGCCGGGGATGTCGGCGCCTCTGGCGGCAAGATTTGCCGAAGGGAAAGGATGGGCGGGCCGCCAGGGGGCGCTATCTGCTCCGGTCTGACCTGGAGGCGAAATGCGGGCATTGGTGATAGGCGCGTCGGGCGGGATCGGCTCGGCGCTGGTGCAGACCCTGCGGCAGCGGGGCGAAGTGGTGGAGGTGTCGCGGTCGGGCGACGGGCTGGACGTCACCGACGAAACCCTTGTCGCGGCGGCGCTGGGCAAGCTGGAGCCGGAGTTCGACCTGGTGGTCGTGGCGACGGGGGCGCTGGTGCTGGGCGGGGTCGGACCGGAGAAGACCTTGCGGGCGGTGACGGCAGCGGGGCTGGCGGCGCAGTTCGCGGTCAATGCCATCGGCCCGGCGCTGGTGATGAAGCACGCACTTCGGTTGCTGCCGCGGGATCGGGTCAGCCGTCTGGCGGTGCTGTCGGCGCGGGTGGGGTCGATCGGGGACAACCAGTTGGGCGGCTGGTATGGCTACCGGGCGGCGAAGGCGGCACTGAACCAGCTGCTGCGGACCGCGGCCATCGAGGCGGCTCGGACCCATCCGCAGTCGGTGCTGGTCGCCCTGCATCCGGGGACGGTGGAGACGGGGCTGGCCCCTGCGCAGCGGGCGGGGCATCCGGCAGTCAGCCCGAAGGTGGCGGCGGGGCACCTGTTGCGGGTGCTGGAGGCTCTGGGGCCGGAGGCCTCGGGCCGGTTCTACGACTGGAAGGGCGAGGTCGTGCCGTGGTGAGGCTGGTTCTGGTCCTGGGGGACCAGTTGACGCTGGACGTGGCGGCGCTGAAGGCGGCGGACAAGGCGCGGGACGTGGTGGTCATGGCGGAGGTGATGGGGGAGGGGACGAGCGCGCCCCACCATCCGCAGAAGATCGCGCTGATCCTGGCGGCGATGCGGAAGTTCGGGGCGGGGTTGGAGGCCGAGGGCTGGCGGGTCGCCTATTCGCGGCTGGACGATCCCGAAAATGCGCAGACGATCTCGGGCGAGCTCTTGCGGCGGGCGGCGGAGTTCGGCGCCGCGCAGGTGCTGGCGACGAAGCCGGGGGAATGGCGGGTGCTGCGGGACCTGGAGCAGTTGCCCGTCCCGGTGCGGGTGCTGCAGGACGACCGGTTCATCTGTTCGGAGGCCGAGTTTGCCGCCTGGGCCGCGGGCCGCAAGCAACTGCGGATGGAGTGGTTCTACCGCGAGATGCGGCGGAAGACCGGGCTGCTGATGGAGGGGGACCAGCCTGCGGGCGGGCAATGGAATTTCGACCACGACAACCGGAAGGCGGCGAAGGCTGATCTGCTGCGGCCTCGCCCCCGGGACTTTGCGCCGGATGCCGTGGTCGAGGACGTGCTGGACCTGGTCGAGGCCCGGTTCTCGCATTTCGGGCGGCTGCGGCCGTTTCGCTGGGCGACGGACCGGGCGGGGGCCCTGGCGGCGCTGGCGGAGTTCGTCGCGGAACGGTTGCCCCGGTTCGGCGAGGAGCAGGACGCGATGCTGGAAGGGGAGGCGTTCCTCAGCCATGCGGTGATCTCACCCTATCTGAACATCGGGCTGCTGCGGCCGATGGAGGTGTGTCTGGCCGTCGAGGCAGCGTGGCAGGCGGGGCGCGTGCCGATCGCGGCGGCGGAGGGGTTCATCCGGCAGGTGATCGGCTGGCGCGAATATGTCCGCGGGATCTGGGCGCTGACGGGACCAGAGTATCTGGAGCGGAACGCCCTGGGACATTCCCGTGCGCTGCCGGGGGTCTTGGGGGGCAGAGACGGGGATGGCCTGCATGAAGGCCGCCGTGGGGCAGACGCGGGACACCGGCTATGCCCACCATATCCAGCGGCTGATGGTGACGGGGAATTTCGCGTTGCTGGCGGGGGTGAACCCGGCCGAGGTGCACGCGTGGTATCTGTCGGTCTATGTCGATGCGTTCGAATGGGTGGAGGCGCCGAACACGCTGGGGATGAGCCAGTTTGCCGATGGGGGGCTGCTGGGGTCGAAGCCCTATGTGTCCAGCGGGGCCTACATCGACCGGATGTCGGACCACTGCGGGGGGTGCCGATACCGGGTGAAGGAGAAGGCCGGCGAGCGGGCCTGTCCGTTCAATCTGCTCTACTGGCACTTTCTGGACCGGCATCGGGAAAAGCTGAAGGCAAACCCCCGGATGGGGCAGATGTACCGGGTCTGGGACGGGATGGCCGCCGAGCACAGGCAGGCCGTGCTGGCCGGGGCGGAAGCCATGCTGGGGCGGCTGGATCGCGGGGAGGTCGTCTGAGTGTCCAGGCAGGACAAGTGCCGGGCGGCTGTTGATTTCAAAGGTTGATATGGGTTCCCGAGGCCTCGCGGGTTGCCGGTTGCCGAATTGAGCGCGTTCCGCGCGTCCCTCTTGTCTCGCCGCCTTGCGTG